>DASYUT010000016.1 GCA_036000965.1 Actinomycetes bacterium | reverse complement strand
CCACGGTCGGGGTTCCTGGTGTCGACCTTGGCCTCGGTCCAGGGGTTGAGGTTGGCCGCCGCGGCCTGGAAGATCGGGCGGCCGGAGGCAGGTACGGCATAGGTCTCGTAGAGCTGCTTGGCCTCCTCCTCGTCCACCGCGTTGGCGAAGCCGTAGCGGAACTGGTCGTAGGTGAGCGGGACCGCGCGGTTGCGGTTGGCGGGATTGCCGAGCACGGGCGCGGACGACTTCAGCGCGGAGATCGGCAGGGGCAGCACGCCGCGGAACGGCGCCGGGTCGATCGCCACCGACGCCGCCGCCAGGCCGCGCCCGGCCAGGATCTGGGTCAGCAGCCCGCCGAAGGAGTGCCCGACGATCGCCGGCTTCCTGGCCAGCCCACCGATGATCTCCTCGAAATGGTCGGCCACCTGCCCGACCGACTTGTGCGCGAACACCTCGGGATGCGCCTTGGCCTCCTCGACCGTGTCGGGATCGTCCGGCCACCCCGGCGTCAACGCCGCGTAGCCGTTGTCCTCGAACAGGGCCGCCCAGCGGTCCCAGCTGCTGGGCAGCAGCCACAGGCCGTGGACGAACACCACCGGCGTGCGCCCGGTCGTGTTGGCGCGCTCGCACTGGGCGAGCTCGTGCTCGGTGATCGTCATGTCGCTCTGCGGGCTGCTTGACCCAGCGCTGGTCATGGCGGTTCCTCCTCAGGAGGGGATGCGGGGCGAACAACGGATGCCTATACAGTAAGAAAGAGCGCCGACGTCCGGCTACCGTCACGCGACTGCAAACACGGGTCGGCACGCCGTCGACATCGCCAAAGGGCTTCAGGAAGGTTGTTGACGAGCTCGCGGACGCTGTGGGCAACAAGGACCACACGCTCCATGGTCGCAGTCGAATCGTCAAAGAGGTCAGCGCGTAGCCGTACAGGGCAGCAAGGACAGGGTCGAGCCTGCCAAGGGCTTCGACGCAAGTTCGCCGAGACCGTGCCGTAGACTGCCACACAACCGTCCAGGAGGAGCAGTGCTCCATGTACGACGTCGTGGTGTTCGACCACCGTCTCGCCGAACATCGGCCGCTCGACTCCAAGGCAGAGCTGGCCCGTCTCCTGTTCGGCTACACCACCGGTAACGACCAACGATTCCCGGCCCAGCCTGAGCTGGTCCGGTTCATCGCGCGCCCCGGTAAGGACAGCGACGACCAGGCCGACCTGACCGGCCCGGAAGCCATCGCTCACGCCGAGGATGGCGAGGTCATCCGCTTCGTCTATCGGGCCGAGGGTCGGCGCACCGAGGGTTCCCTGGCGCGCATCGGCAGCGGGCATCTGAGGGTGCGATGAGCGGGCGCATCTACAAGAGGAACCGAGCATGACCTACGCCTAAGCAGGTCGCCAGAAGTGTTGCCCGTAACTCAGCGGGTCCTTCGTCGATACCTCCGGCCTCTGCCGCCACAGCATCGGCATGCTCATCGACCGCCTTCTCGTCGAGCGCATCTACTTGCGCCGTCTCGGCCACTCCCCCGCGGAGCGGATCTCTTCGGCCACCTCCTCGAGCTTGGCCCGGGTGCGGCCAGCGAGAAAGACCTTTGCCCCTCGCGGGCGAAGGCGCGGGCAACCGCACCACCGATCGAGCCGCCGCCTCCGTAGATCACGGCGTTCTTGTCCTCGAGCAACACCTCGATACCTCCTGCTTGCTGGGTTCCCTCAGTTGACACCTGGGACGGCCCCAGGAGGATCGGTCCGATGAGCCCGGGCTACCGACCTTCCAAGGTGTGTTGGACTTACATCCCCACCGTCCCGACCGTCATCGGCGGGGCTACCAGCGCCTGACGCAGGAGTGCTGCCTCAGCGGAATCACCCGCTCGTCTCGCCTCCGCCTCCACCAGCACCTCGGCAGCGGCGAAGATCGGGGCGTCCACCAGCACCGCCAGGTTCAGCACGTCGCTGGGCCGCGCGTCGACCGACTGCATGCCAAGCGGGCCTTCCACCTCGATGGTGGCGGCGTAGACTTCCTCCACGAGCCGATCAATCCGCACCTGCCGGACACGCCCGCCAAGGGCCTGCACCAGGGCAGCGGTGAGCTGGTATGTCATCGGGCGACGCCATTCGATCCCACCGAGGCGAGCCGCCAGGCTGAAGGCCTCCGCCTGGCCGATCTCGATGGGAAGGTGCCGGTCCCCTGCCACCTCGTCCAACACGACGCACTGGACCATCTCGTCCTCAGCCGCGCCAAGCCCGACGACCTTGGCGATCCGCAGCTCGACGAAGCCAACATCCGTCGCTGTGGTCATGGCGAACTCCCTCCGCTCCAGCGCTGAGCTTCCTCCCAGGGCCATCCTGGCAGCTGACGCACATGCAGCCAAGAGTGCCAAGCGGGCCGACAGCCAGACGACGGGCACCATCGCAGACCATCTGCGTCCCCTGCGGCGACTCGACCGCGAACGGCTGGCCCGCGGTCTCCGAGACGGTCGTGTTGTCCGGGCCGACCGAGATGTCGAAGGTGCGGCCCTGCCAGTGCAGGCCCTTCAGGGTGACGCCGCTCTTCAGCTGCGTCGGCAGCATCGGGTCGCGACCGTGTAAGCCAGGGGTCGGTGCGCCCACATCCGCCTGTTGGCCGAGGTCCAGGCCACCGGCGGCGACCCGCTCACCCTCACCCTGCTGTTCGGCCTCAGCGACCCAACAGCGATCCGCTACTGCGCCGAGCTCGGCCCGCTCCACTAGGATCTGCCCGACGAACCCATCACGTGGGGAAGCGACCCCATGAGCACGGCACTGCATGGAGCCACCCAGCTGCCCGACGGCACCCTGGTCCGGGGCAGGGGCCTGCGAGGCCGACTCCCCGACGGTCCCTTGCCGGACTACGGGCTCTACCTGGTCAGCCGCCCCCGGCAACAGCAGGACACGACCCGCCTGCAGAAGGCTTGGCGGAACCACCTTCGGCGCCGCCGTCGGTTGGAGCCCAGCTGGGAGGCGGACTGGATTGTTTGGCCCGATTTCCGGCCGCCTGCCGACGCACAGCAAGCGATGTGCGCCATCCTCGAGGCGTTCAGGCGAGCCCAGGCGGGCGGTCGCGTCGAGGTTGCCTGCGGCGGTGGGAGCGGACGGACCGGGACGGTGCTGGCCTGCATGGCGATCCTGGCCGGCGTCCCAGCCACCCAGGCCGTCGGGTGGATACGAGCCAACTACCGAACCCGGGCGGTCGAGACCCGACGCCAGCGAGCATGGATCGAGTGGTTCGCCCTGCAGAACCCCCGCAGCGACGCGCCACCCGGCAACCCGACCAGCCCGTCCTAGACAGACCAGGAGCCACATCCGCCACACAAGTTGCGGCCGTCCCCGACGGTCTCGGCGGTGTGGGTGATGGCCTCGTCGCCCACCAGCTTGGAGGCAAGCTCCGGGGACGCGGGGTCGGCCTGCCCGGACAGCAGGAGCTTGGCGTCGATGTGTTCGGTCCCGGTGTCCTCGGGCGCGAGTGCCGCGCGATACCAGGCGTAGAGCCGTTCGGGATTCGCGCTGCCGAGCACGATGTTGAACAGGGCCGGTGTGGTCACGATCGGGCGATGCCCAGATCAGAGGCGCCGGGCCGGACTTGCAGCATGGTCAGCGATGGCGTGGCGTGCGCCCGCCGACGCTGGGTGGCCCGCGGCCGGGAGCGGGTTAGGATTCCTCAACGGCCGGGCCGGCCGCCTCGTCCAGCGCCTCCTGGGCGTCCGCCAGGTCCATGCCCGAGCAGCGCAGCAGGTCCAGGACGGTGGAGCGCACCTGCCCGACGACCATGGCAACCGCCAGGTCGCCATCCTCCTCGAGCGCGGCCATGGCGTGCGCCGCCGCCTGCAACGCCACCCGCTGCGCCGCCCTACGCGGCTCGCGTGCCACGACCTCACCGCCCAGGGTGCGCACCGCCCCGGCGAGGTCCCCGACACCGGCCACCAGGCCCTGCGGCGCGGGCCGCTCGGCTGCCAGCAGCACCATGGCGGACCGGGCCAGGACCCGGGTGTTGCGGACGGCGTAGTCCACCTGCCTGGCGGCACTGGCATACGGCTCGAGCTCGCCCAGCGCCCCGCGTCGGAACGGGGCGAGCCGGGCGACCTGGTAGCCGACCGTGAGCGCCTCGTGGAGGCTGCGCACCAGCGGGTCGATCGCGCGCGCCTGCTCGAGGGCCTGCCTGGCCCGGTGACGGTCGCCGGCGGCCAACCCGGCTGCGGTCTGTTCGAGGGCGTCGGCGAGCCGGTCGAAGACGGGCTCGGCGGCCTGGTTGACGTGCCTGATGGGGTCCAGTGGGAACAGCAGCTGGGTCATGACCAGCGCCACCCCGCCGCCGATCAGCGCCTCGACCAGGTGCTCGCCGGCCAGCCCGCCGGTGGGCGAGGGGGTCGCGGCCAAGAAGATCGCCGCCAGGCTGGCCTGGACGACAAGCACGAGGCTGCCGCTGACAAGCAGGGCGAGCGTCATGGCCACCCCGACCACGATCGCGATCCGCAGCGGTGGGTTGCCGATCACCGATCCGAGCAGCACGGCGACGCCGATGCCAAGCGTGACGCCGAGCACGAGCTCGATGGCGTGCCGCACCTGCTGGCCGCGGGTCACCTCGACCGCGATCACGGCCCCGACCGGGGCGAACCCCGCTTGCTGGTGGTGGAGCACCGCGGCGGCGAGCAGCCACGCGATCGCTGCCGCGCCGGCGGTCTGGGCGATCAGCCAACCGTCGGTCCGGAGCCGCTCGAGCCCGGCCTGGATGCCGTCGCGGGCCTGCCCCGCCGCGGTCCGCAGCCGTTGGGATGCGCGAGCCATCTGCTTGCCTCCTGTGCGGCGAGCTTGCTGTCGGGCTGCGTCATGGTGGATCAGGCGCGCCCCAGGCTGCTACCAACGCTGGCAACGGGGAGGACAATCGCAATCCCGGCGCTGCGGACGTGGGCTGTACTCTCGTCATGAGGACGTCCGCTCGAGTGCAGATTGCGGCTGTCACGTGGGAATGTGCGAGGGCCCGGCTGGAGCGGGCCCTCGCACGTCTCGTTGCTCAGCCGCCTACGGGTTGACGCTGACGGTCGTGGAGCCGATCTCGCTGCTCCCGTCGCTGTAGCTGATCCGGCCGAGGTACTTTGTGCCTGCGGTCAGGCCGCTCCAGGAGACCGTGACGTTGGCTGTGCCGCCGACCGTCGCCGACGACGTGCTCGACGCCACGGTCATGTTCCCCGCAGCCGTGTCCGGGACGAGCCAGCTGAAGAGCGTGTAGACCGCGTTCGTACCGTCCGTCTGCCAGCCGTGCGCGTACAACTTGTACGTTCCCGCGGCCGGAGCGCGGATGTCGATCCGCTCGGCGCTCGTGCCGCCGGCGCTGAAGCCGACGAGCGTGAGGGCGCCACCCGTGCCGACGCGGTACAGGTAGAGGTCGATGTCGTCGTTGCCGTCGGTGAACTCATCGAACAGCTGGAAGCGCGCGAGCGTCGTCCCGGTCGGAACCGTGAACGAGTGCACCTGGATGCCCTGGTTGGAATCTGGCGCGTCCGTGTCGAAGTTGTTCGTCGGATCGTCGGCGACTGTTCTCGTTTCGGTTGTCGCGGCAACCAGTCCTTGCGCGGCGACCGCGAACGTGCCCTGGTAGCCGAGCTGGACCGTCTGGGTTACCGACCCGGACGGTCCCGTGCCGGTGATCGAGGCGGGAGCGGCCAGCTTCACTGGACGGACGACGAGGGGGATGTGCACCTGGTGGCCGCCCTTGCCCTTCCCGTCACTCCAGGTCAACGAGCCGAACGCGTACCGGTCGAACGACGCGTCCCGGTTCGCGGCGAACGACACCTGATACGTGGCGGTTGCGCCCGCCGCAAGCGTCAGCTCGCTTGGCGTGACCTGGACGTCCACTCCCGCCGGGGCCGCGACGCTCACCTGGTACCTCGCCGCGGGACCGACGTTCTTGACCTTCCGCGTCACCGTCTGGACACCGGCGAGCGCGCGAATCGTGACCGAGGGGACGTTGAGGTCGGTTGCGGCGACGACCGGCGCCGGGCTCGTGCCGAAGCACAATGTGCAGAGACGCTGGCTTCGCAGGAAGGCACGGTAGTCGTCGAAGCCGGCCGGGTAGACGAGACCCGGATCCGCCGCCCCATTCGGGACGACGTGCCCGGCCCCGAAGTCGAACGGGTCCGCGGGCGTAACACCGTCCTCCTTGCGGACGTTCTGGCGGGCGGTCGTCATGATCGCCGACTGTAGCTCGGCGGGCGTCCAGTCGGGATGGAGGTCCTTCAGGAGCGCGCCGATCCCGGCGATGTGCGGGCTCGACATCGACGTCCCGGCGATCGCCTGGAACAGCTGGCCGGGCGCGCCGACGAACGCGGTCGGGCTGTTGCCCGCCAGGATCTGCACCCCCGGAGCCGTGATGTCCGGCTTCAGGAGATCGCCCGTGCTCCGGTCGCTCGGAAGGAGCGGCCCGCGTGACGAGAAGGCTGCCATCGTGTTGCCGCCGCCGAACTCCTTGGCGCCGCCGGATAGCGACGCGGTGGCTGAGGTGCCGGCCGCGGCGATGTAGGCGTTGATCGCCAAGCCGTCCGTGTGCGTCACGTGCAGCGTCGGCACGTGGTGGTTGTCGCTGAGCAGCGCGTCGGTGTCGGTGACTGTGTAGAGGACCATCCCGACGCCGCCGGCCTGCTTGACGGCCAGGCTCCTCGCCGCCCGCTGGAAGCTCCCCTGGCAGACGACGATCTTGCCTGTTACGAGCGACGGGTTTAGCCCGGTGAGGCAGCCCTCGCTCCCGGCCGCGGCCCCGTCCACCAGTGGCGTCGACGCCAGGCCGGGCGTCACCGTCGCGCCCTTGTACGACTGGCCGTTGCCGAGCCTGACCGTGCCGGTGAAGGAGCGGTTTTGGGTGCTCGCGCCCACCGTCGTCAACCACGGGCCTCCATGGTCGACGGTGCTGGCGTCGGGGCCGGCGTTGCCGGCCGAGGCGGCGACGAAGACGCCGGCCTGCCGCGCGAACAGGAACGCCACGTCGTCGGCGTCGAGGAAGTCGGGATCCCCGTCACCGATCGAGTAGTTGATGACGTCGACACCGTCCGCGACGGCCGCGTCGATCGCCGCGACGAGGTCACTGACGGCGCAGCCCTCGGGCCAGCACGCCTTGTAGGCGGCGACCCGCGCGCGCGGCGCCATGCCGCTGATCGTCCCGAAGCTCTTGCCGAAGATCGACGCGGCGACGCCGGCATTGCCGCCGGCGGTCGACGCCGTGTGGGTGCCGTGACCGTCGTGATCGCGCGGCGACTGGTAGTCGCCCGCGAGTCCGCCGCCGAAGTGGCCGTAGCCCTTCTCGAAATACCGGGCACCGATCAGCTTGTCGGTGCAGTTGCGCCTGGTCCACTGCTCGCCGGCCTGGCACTCGCCATTCCAGTCAGCGGGCGCGGGACCGTAGCCGGTGTCGGCGAAGCTCGGATGCTCGGGCCAGATGCCGGTGTCGACAACGCCGATGACGACGTCCTCGCCGGCCTTGGACTGGCCGCCGAGCTGGCTCCAGATGCCGCCGCCCGCGTTGAGACCAAGGAACGTCGGGGTGTTGTCGGTGGCCGGCTGGGACAGGGAGTCGCGCTTGACCGAGACGACGCCCCGCGAGGCCTGCAGCTTGGCCACCTGCCCCTTGTTCAGCGTGGCGGCGAAGCCGTTGAGCGAGTACACGTAGTCGTAGATCCGCGCCGCCCCGACGCCGTTCGCGAGCGCGTTGTGGCGAGAGCGCAGATGCCCCGCGTACTTCTCGACGTTGGGAGCCTTCTTGTCCAGCTTCTTGCCCGGCGCCGGCTTCGTGGCCGGATAGCCGGCGACGCCGCCCTCGTAGGCGGCAACCGGTGCTTCCTGGAGCATGACCAGATAGACGTCGCTGACGCTCTTGTCGGTGCCTGTCGCGTTGGCAGCATTGCCCTGGCCGGCGCCGGCCGTGCCGGTGAGGAAGACGGCGATTAGGACCATGGCGACGAGCGCCGCGCCCACCCTGACGGCTTGTTTCATGCTCTCCCCTCGTGCACGAACGACCCGACCGCCTACGGCGGTCGAAGACCCCAGTGGCCCTCGCTGCCGGAGTGTAACCCGCTAGGCTGGCGACCTACGAACGCGGTTCCTCAAGCGACTGTGACCGTGTTTCTGCACCGTACGGGGCGTCGACGAGCCGGCCACCAAGCCGACCATCGCCACCACCCCGACGGCGGCCTCTTGCTTGATGTCCGCCTGTCGCCGCGACCGTACGGCGGGCCGCTCAGCGTCCGCTAAGCAGCGGCTCAGCGTGGCAGGCCAGGTAGGCGAGGCCCGGCGCGTCGGCCAGGGCGGCAAAGCGGCGCCGCGCCTCGTCCAGGCAGCGGCCGGCCGCGAGCTGGCCGCCGGACCGTCGCTCCAGCCTCGTTCCGTCGAGCGCTTGCGGCCAGCGCCGTCATCAGCGTCCGGTAGGCGCCCTCATGGAAGGGGTCGGCGGCGGTCACGGCGCCGACGATGTCGACCACCTGGGTGTGCTCGCCCCGCGCCGACAGCACGTCAGCGTACTCGACCAGCAGGCCGAGATGGCGTTCGCGTAAGGCCTCGCGTGGCCCCTCGGCCCAGTCCTCGAACCGGTCCTCGGGCAGCAGGTCGCCGCGGTACAGCTCGGCCGCCGTCCGATAGTCCTGGGAATCCCGGGTCTGGCGGGCCCGCCGGCAGGCGGCGTCAAACGCCTCGGTATCCAGCCACGGCATCGCGCCCTCGACAGCCACACGACATCGTCGCGCAGGCAGAACAGAGCGCTAGACGCCCCCGTGAGCACCCGGCGGGCCACGTACAGCGCCTGGTGCAGGTTGTTGGTCGCCGACGCGGCGTCACGCTCGGGCCACAGCACGGCCACCAGGGCCTCGCGGTGCATGCGATGCCCGCCAGCCAGCGCCAACAGCTTGACCAGCGTCTTGGCCTTGCGCAGCCGCCAGGCGTCGGCAGCCACCGGGTGATCCCCCACGGTGACCTCGAACCCACCGAGGAGCCGGATGCCCACGCCTGCGTCGTCAACCACGGTCTCGCCCTGCCACCGGCAGCCTCCCCCCGCAGACGCTACCTGCACCACAAGCCGCGGGCTAGTGCCGGGCTGACGCTCGGGTAAGCGCCACCAGTGGCATCGGTGCAGCCGATCCAGGCTGTGAACTGCCTGCGTCAGGCCTGGACGCGGCGGCGCCGCCGGAGGTCGTGGGCAAGGGCAGCGGGGGAGTGTCGGCCGCGGGCCTGGCCGGGTGTGCTCGGCCGGAGCTGCGGTCGTGCCCGGCTGAGCGACGCGGGAGGCAAGACCGGCGCGAGGGTCGCCCGTCGGCGGCGGCCGGGCAAGGGCAGGTGAGCGGGCTGAGGCGCGACGGTTCCGGTCGAGCCGAACGTCTCGTCAGTGGGGCACCAGGTCGCCCGCCCGCACCGCCTGGACGGCGTCCCGGATGGCGTCCAGCACCAGCTCCGGCTGCTCGTGCTGGATGTCGTGGCCGCTCTCAGTGGCGATCACCAGCCTGCCGCCGGGCACGAGCTGGGCGAGCTCTTGTTGCAGTTGACGCCACAGCCGCTCGTCCTCCTCGACAAACGGCCAGCCGGGCTGGGGGTCGGGGCGGCCGTGGGCGAGCGCGACCAGCGGCATCGGCCGCAGCGGCGACCGCCGCAGCGCCACGCGGGTCTGGCGTTCGCTGGTCCAGATGTCCACCTGCTCGGGGTCACGCAGCGGGTGATCCAGGGTCATCGACTGCCGGCGGACGGCCTCCCACTGGTCGGGTGGCAGCAGCGGCTTGAGCACGGTGACCTCACCGAAGGCGTCGGCGATCACGTCGTCGGTCTGTTTGAGGCGGGCCGCGATCGGGGCGGGCAGCACGTTGAGCAGCAGCCGCTCCGACCGCTCCTGCTCCGCCAGCAACAGGCGATGCTCCACGCGCAGCGCGCGGCGGGTCCGTACCGCCTCCCCCCTGCAGCAGCACGGCGGCAAACAGCACCACGTCCGGCACGCTGTCATTGAGCACCCGGGGCAGCGGTTCCGGGTCGGCCACGGTTCGGAAGAGGAGCGGTGCGCCGGCGAACCAGGCGGCGACCAGCAGCGACCAGCGGGGGTGGCCGGCGGCCCAGGCGGTGGCCAGCGCCACCGAAAGCGGCACCGCGGCAAAGATGCCGGGGTAGTCGAGCAGGTAGTAGACCTGCAGGGTCGCCGCCGACGCCAGCAGCACGGCCAGGGGCCAGCGCCGCCGGGCCAGCGCCAAGGCGGCGATCGTCAACCCCAGCGCGTAGGCGAGCGCGTCGGGTCGCGCGCCCGGCTGCGGCGACACGCGGATCGCGATCGTGACCGCGACCGCCAGCGCCGCCGCCAGGCCCGCGTCGATCACCGACGCGGGAACGCGCTGCAGCCGCTGGCGCAAGGGCGTCACATCCAGGTCTCCAGGGTCGTGCTCGGTTACCTTGGCGTCGGTGGTGGGTGCTGTGCCGCCGGGCGCGGGGTGGAGTTCGACTTCATCGAGATGTGGCTGAACAGCCCGGGTCCTCGATCCCGTTCATGTGGAGTCGTTGGGCAGGTGGCAGACGGTACACAGGGGCAGCAAGGTGTTCGCGCTGTGACAGACGGTTGCCCGGCGTGATGCGACGAGCTGCCGTGAGCTGTCGGCCCACACGAGCGACCGCCCGATCGGAGGACCGGGCTGTGGGCTTCCGATCGACCGGGATCGCCGTCATGGGCGCGATCGTCGCGCACGTGCTCGACTCGTCGCTCGCAGCGGGCGACCCGCGGCCGGTCGCGTTCGTCAACAGCTTCCAGACAGCGCTCGAGGTCGCCGCGATCATCGCCTTCGCGGGTGCGTTCATGAGGTGGGCTGGACCGAGGCGGTGACTACGGTGGGTGGTCGTGGTGATGGCGTGGGCCCGGGTCGCCTGGCTCTGGGAGGGCCGGTGGGTTCTCCTGCGAGGAGGGCGCACGGCCCCAGCGCGGCCCTCCCCAGAGGTTACGAGTCGGGCGGCTTGGCCGGGCCGGAGTCCTGCATCGCAGCCCCGCCCGTACCTGCGGGATCCGGCGCCGCCCGGCCCGATGTCATTGCGTGGATGGCCCTGGTGAGCTCGAGGATCTGGTTGGAGAGGCCGAGCAGCTCCTCGTTCTGGTGCTCCTCCTCTTGGACCATCTGCCACTGGTGGTCGGCCAAGACCTGGCGCTTCTCGTCGCCCCGGTTCTGGCTGATCATCACGAACGTCGACAGGAAGATCGCCTCCAGCGACACGATCATGGTGAGCAGCCCGAAAGGATAGTGCTCAACCTTGAAGACGATCCACGCCGCGAACCAGAGCACATGGATGTAGACGAACTGCATCGAGCCCGCGAACCGCGTGATCGCGTCGGCGATGCGGTTCTCGGCCTTCTGCGCTCGCTGCTGGGCGTGCTGGCGCAGCGCCGGGTTGCTCGGCATGGGAAGCGTCCGGATGCTCACGGCTCCTCCTTCCGGTCCCGGCCCGCGGAGACGGGCCGACGGTGCAGGGTGGGGTCCACGGATGAGGACAATGGGCAAGCCGGACGGTGCTGGCTGCTCATGTCTGGATGGCCAAGGGTCGGCTGGCGTGTGTGGATCAGTGCGGTGACGGTGGACCAGCCCGGGGTGGGTGTCGCGGCGGCGGGGGAGTGGCCGGGTGCGTGGCGTGGGATCCGCACCCGGAGCGTCTCCGGGACGGTGCGGAACCGGATCGGTGGGTTGAGGACCATCACCTTCCCGTCGACGCCGAGCTCCACAGGCTGGACCGAGCGTACCTCGAAGCTGGTAGCGGTCCATTCGAGCCAGCCGAGGGGGCGACGCGCCCGACCGGAGGGCTGCCACGCCACCAACCGCGCAAAGGTCGTTGCACGACCGGAACGCGGCGGGTGCGCCACGCGTTGCACGCGCCCGTCCGTGCCGAGCGCGAGGAGGCTGCGATGAGCGATGGTAACCTCAGCTGAGCCCCAGGAGGGCCAGCGACGACACCATCAACGTGCTCGACCGCGACGTGCGTACGTTCCCGCCCTCGCGCGAGTTCACGGCGCAGGCGGGATCAGGGATGAGTCGGTCTACGAGGAGGCGGAGCGGGACGACGAGGGCTTGTGGCTGCGGCGTGCCAAGGAGTTCGTGGAGTGGTTCACCGAGACGATGAAGTCGTTCGAGTGGGACCCGCCGCACCGCACGTGGTTCGCCGCCGGCGGGCTGAACGCCGCCGACAACGGTCTTCGAAGTCGTCTCCCGGTGGGAGGGTCGAGCAATGGCAGCAGGGCAGGAGGCGGAGGTCCCCGAGGCGCAGATCGCGGTTCACTGGCGCGAGGAGGAGTACTACTACCCGCCTGCGAAGTTCATCGCACAGGCGAACGCGGCCGACCCGGCCATCTTCGAGCGATTCGGCGAGGAGCACTTCCCGGAGTGCTTCAAGGAGTACGCGGACCTGCTCAGTTGGGATGCCTACTGGCACACCACGCTGGACACCAGTAACCCGCCGTTTTGGAAGTGGTTCGTCGGCGGTCGACTGAACGCCTCGTACAACTGCGTCGACCGCCACCTGACGACCAGTCGGAACAAGGCTGCGCTCATCTGGGTGCCTGAGCCGGAGACCGAAGACACCAAGGCGATCACGTACCAGGAGCTCTACACCCGGGTGAACGAGTTCGCCGCGCTCCTACGAGACTTCGGCGGCGTGCAGGCCGGCGACCGCGTGACCTTCCACCTGCCGATGGTCCCTGAGCTGCCGGTCTCGATGCTGGCCTGTGCCCGCCTCGGCGTCATCCACTCGGAGGTGTTCGGCGGATTCAGTGGTGCGGCGTGCGGGGAGCGGATCGCCGACTCGAGAAGCCGCATCCTTGTGACGATGGACGGCTACTACCGCAACGGCGAGCTGATCGATCACAAGGCCAAAGCCGACGAGGCGGTGGCGAGGGCCCGTGAGCAGGGCGTCGAGGTTGACAAGGTGCTGGTCTGGCGACGGCACCCCGGCCAGTACGCGTCGAAGAGCCCGATGGTCGAAGGCCGGGATTTCTTCGTCGACGAGTTGTTGAAGGACTACCGCGGGAGCGCGGTCGCGCCGCTCTCCATGCCTGCCGAAGCGCCGCTGTTTCTCATGTACACCAGCGGCACGACGGGCCAGCCAAAGGGGTGCGAGCACTCGACGGGTGGCTATCTCGCCTACGTCACCGGGACGTCAAAGTACTACCAGGACATCCACCCGGACGACACGTACTGGTGCTTCGCCGACATCGGGTGGATCACCGGGCACTCCTACATCGTCTACGGCCCGTTGTCGCTTGGGACGACCAGCGTGATGTACGAGGGCGTGCCCACCTATCCGGATCCCGGTCGTCCCTGGCGGATCGCTGAGCGGCTCGGGGTGAACATCTTCCACACCGCGCCGACGACGATCCGCATGCTGCGCAAGCTCGGCCCGGACGAGCCGAAGAAGTACAACTACCACTTCAAGCATATGACAACGGTGGGCGAACCGATCGAGCCGGACGTCTGGCGCTGGTATCACGGTGTCGTCGGCAAGGGCGAGGCGGTCATCGTCGATACCTGGTGGCAGACCGAGAACGGCGGCTTCCTGGGCGGCACCCTGCCCGCCCTGAAGCCGATGAAGCCCGGCAGTTGCGGCCCGGGGGTCCTCGGGGTCTACCCCGTGATCTACGACGAGGACCGCAACGAGGTCGCGGCCGGAAGCGGCCGGGCCGGCAACATCTGCATCCGCAACCCCTGGCCAGGCATCTTCCAGACAATCTGGGGCCAGCCCGAGCGGTTCGTACAGATCTACTACGAGAAGTACTGCCGCAACAAGGAGAGCAAGGACTGGCGCGACTGGCCGTACCTGGCAGGCGACGGAGCTGTCCAGGCCGCCGACGGCTACTTCCGGATCCTCGGCCGGATCGACGACGTGATCAACGTGGCCGGGCACCGGCTGGGGACCAAGGAGCTCGAGTCGGCGAGCATCACCGTCGAGGAGGTCGCCGAGGCCGCCGCGGTCCCGGTCATCGACGAGCTTCGCGGCCGGGCTGTCGAGCTGTACGTCGCGCTGAAGCCGGGGTTCACCCCGGGCAAGGACATCGAGGCGAAGGTGACCAAGGCGATCGAGACCGAGATCGGGAAGATCGCGCGGCCGAAGAACGTCTGGATCGTCTCGGACATGCCCAAGACCCGCTCCGGCAAGATCATGCGAAGGGTCATCGCTTCGATCTCCAACTTCGCCGACGTCGGCGACGTGAGCACGCTGGCGAACCCCGAGATCGTCGACGACATCCGCCACCACGTCCAGAGCGAGAAGGTCGCCAGCGGCGAGCTTCCACGCGAGCTGTCGCCAGAGGAGGCTGAGGAGATTAGGGCGTTCGGTCACGCTGAGTAACCGGCTCGAGCCAACGCTGAAAGACCGACCGCGTGAGGTCGGTGAGGGAGAACAGCTGGGCGGCGATAGGAATGACGCAACAGTACCTCGCCGGTGAGTTGTCGCTGTTACTGGCGCGGCTGCAAGCCGCCGCCACGAACCAGACGTCCGTGCGCGACGTCGCCCGGCTGCGTCGAGAGGCGGAGACGAGGCCGCTCGCGGCACTGGCCTCGGTGGTGGTGCGTGCATTGGAGCTGACCGACGGTCTGTGCTGGGACTCGCTGGAACAGGGGGAGACCGCGGCGTTCTCCGGCCAGGCCGCGCTCGGCGCTGAGCTGCGTGACTTCGGCGTGTGCGCCAGCCTTCTCGAAGAGGACCATTTCATCTGACCTGGCCCGTGCAGGCCATGCGCACTAGCGGGCGCGCACACGGCCCACCCTGTCCTGGCGACGCGGATGCGAGCCGCGGGCGTCGGGTGTAGAAACTCGTCTATGCGGCTCTACGCCACCAAGCGTGAGGAGCGTGCTCGACATCTACGGCGAGGCGATCGACTCGATCTACCTTGCCGACCGGCACGCTATCTCGGCCGGCCACCAGGGGCCGCTTGCTCGATCAGCTTCACGAACCGTGTCGCGTAATGCGTGTACCCGCCCGCGTGGCTCGCATCGTCGAACTGGACCACCATTGACCCGGCGCGTTGGGCCATGAAGCGCTGCAGGTCGGGGTCGATGACGCGATCGGCGCCCGAGACCGCGTACCACGACGGGAGGTTGTGCCAGGCGCCGGGTCCGGATGGACTGCCGAGGATCGCGAGGCTCGTCGGGTGCTGTGAGGCTGCCAGTTCGGCGGCGAGCTTCGGATTCAGATCCTGGGCGGAGTCGTCGCGGAAGTACTGAGGATCGATGATGACGTACGGGAACGACGGAGCGAACACCAGATGTCCCGGTGCCAGGAACGCCGGCGGAACGTATCCCGAGCTCACGCTTTCGATCGTCTCGCCCGTGTCCGGGACGTACGCCGCCGTGTAGACCAGTCCGAGGATGTCCGTGCGTCCAACGGCAGCGTTCGAGATCACGAACCCGCCGTACGAGTGTCCCACGAGGATCTTGTCTCCACCGATCGAATCGAGCGTCGCCTGAACGATCGACACGTCGCCGGCAAGGGAGTCGAGGCCGAGCGCTGGCGTCGCCGTTTCGTATCCGTCCTTGTGCAGCGCGGCGGCCACCCTCTCCCATCCTGCGGGCGATGCGAAGGCGCCGTGCGCGAGCACGATCGTTGGGTTCGACTCGGCCGCTCGAGCGCTCGTGGAGAAGAACGAGAGCGAGAGCATCAGCGCGAGCGTGATGAGGACGCCGATCCGGAGCAGGCGGACATGAGCCGACCGTTCATGACCCTCCTCCTTAGACGATCCGTCGCCTCGGTTGCGTCCGCCGGCTCGACGCCGTGGGCTTCCAGATGGGCAAACAGTACAGGATACGACTGGTCGATGAACCCCATCGATCCCTTCCATCAGAACGGACGTTCGGATCCCCAGGCACGGCCTCGGCAAAGTGCCGGAGTGTCGGCTTCACGGGCTTGTGATCCATCGGCTCTCGGGTGTGGAAGCGCGGCGTCCGCGGCTGGTTGCCCGTTTCGGGTGTGTCTTGCCTGGGCGGGGGTCACCAGTGATCCTTGGGTTGTTCCCTTGGGTTCACCCTGTTGCTGTTCGGGGAGTTGGCGCGTGGCTGAGGC
>DASYUT010000015.1 GCA_036000965.1 Actinomycetes bacterium | reverse complement strand
TATGGCGAACATGCGAGCGTTGCCGGACGCGAAGCGCCCCGGGCGACCGCGTGAACGGCCCCCGGGGCATGGCCGACACCCCGGGAGGTGCCGACATGCCAGAGCCTACCCGACCACCCGATCCCGCCGAGCTGCGCGCGGTCGCCGCTGCGGAGCGGGCCGCCACCGGCCTCGCCCGTGCGGTCGGTCGCGCCGCCGGCGCCGGCATCGTGATCGATGACGAGATCGTCGTCGCCGTCGCCACGATCACGTCCTGGTCGAGCTGGTTGGGCAAGCGCGCCGCCGCCGAGTCCACCGAGCAGCCCTGATGGGGTAAGCCGGGCCTGATCGTGGGGTACGGCCCTGCCGTCCCTGCCCGGTCAGGTACCCTCACCAGGGAGAATGAGTTTCGCCGGTCTCTCCTAGCGACCTCATCTGCGGTGACGCGTCCGGCCGCGAGCTACGTCGGCCGGGGTACGCTACAGCCATGACGACAGCGGGGGACCGTCGGGGAGCGGCCATGGCATCGCTGCGCACGCTCGTCGAACAGCGTCGTGAGGACATCAAGGCGACGGTCGGTCGCCATCATGGCAGGCGGGTCCTGCTGTTCGGCTCTGTCGCGCGCGGGCGGGAACACGCCGACATCGACATCGACCTGCTGGTCGACTTCGGGCCGGAAAGCTCCCTGTTCGACCTGTTGCACCTGAGCCAAGACCTCGAGGAGTTACTCGGCCATCCCGTCGACATCGTCTCCCGGGGCGGCCTGAAGGACCGCGACCGCGCCATCCTCGACGAGGCAATCGAGCTGTGAGCCGCAGCGACGACGAGCGGATCGCCGACATCCTCGATGCCGCATCCCAGATCACGGATGTCGTCGCCGTCGGCAGGCAGGTCCGGGAAGCTGACCTCATCGGCCTGCGGACCGTGCTGGCGCACCACTACCACCGCGTCGACCCCAACCAGGTGTGGATCATCGCGACCAAGGACATCCCTGCCTTGCTGGCCTGGCTCAGCGGGCCCCAACCCAGCGCTAGCGGTACTCGGCTGGGTCGTGACCCGGCGAGCAACGCCCTGTGTCTACGCACGGGGAGCGCCGGTGCTGGTGACCCAAGCTGGTCCGCTGGCCTATGGTCGGGCGTGGCGGGTGGTTAGGCGGGAGTGGTTTCCGGGTAGGTCGAGCTTGGGCAGCTCGGCGGGGAGCGCCTGGCGAGGGCTGGGCGGGGAGCGCCTGGCGAGCCGGGATGGACCCGTCGAGGCAACGATGCCGTGGAGGAGGACCGGATGAGCTCCGATCAGCACCAGCCGGACCCCGGCCAGGTCGAGCACGCCGCCCGGGCCGACGGCGGGCCCGAGGAGGCGGTCGAGGCCGCCCTGCACGGGAGCGAGCCGTCCATCGACGTGGCCGACCTGCACGTGGAGCAGGGCGAGGACGCCATGCCGGTCGTCGAGGGCAGGGTCGGCTCGGAGAAGGACAGGGAGTGGGCGATCGGGCTCGCGCGCAACGCGCTCGGCCAGGAGGTCCACGACGCCCTGCGGGTCGACGAGTCCCTGCCCACCACCGCCCCGGCCGAGGTGGTCAGCGGCTTCGAGGGCGAGGGCGAGCTCGACCCCACCCAGGGCGCGACCAGCCTGCTCAACCCGACCCCCGACCATAGCGGGTCGTACGACCCCGCCGAGGAGGGCGAGCAGGCGAGCGGGGAGGACCCGCTCGACGAGTCCAGGACCGCCCCCGAGTACATGGAGCCCGGGGTCGAGCACCGCCGCAGCCGCGGCCCGGACGAGATCCGCGGCCCGGCCTGAGCTCCGGCCTGGCCGGGCACCGCCGCGCGACGGGCCCGGCCGGCCGGCCTCACGCTCCCAGAGCCCAGACTGCTACTCGCCCCACCGGCCTCACGCTCCCGGAGCCCGGACTGCTCCTCGCCTGGCCGAGTCGCCGGTGCTCGCCGCCTGCGGCTGGGCACGGTAGCTTGCATGCATGGACCGAGTTGCCGACCACGCTGCCGACCACCCGCGCGTGCCCGCCTGGGCCCGCCGGTTCGTGGCCGTCTACCTGGCCGCATTCGTCGTCTGCGGGCTGCTCGGGCTCGAGGCGTGGCCGCTCACCGGGTGGCGGCTGTTCGCCGACGCCCGCCAGGCAAGGCAGTCCGGCTGGCAGGCGGTGACCGTCGACGGGGCCGGCCGCGAGACCCCGGTCCCGTTCCGGGACCTGCCCGCCGGCTTCCGGGGCGACGTGCAGGTGCTCAAGGGCTTCCCCGACCTGTCGCCCGGCGAGCGGGCCGCCGTCTGCCTGGCCTGGGCCGACGCCGTCGAGCAGCGCGGCGGCGGCCGGGTGGAGGCGGTGCGGGTCTACCGGACCGAGACCGACGTGTCGAACCGGGTGGGGAAGCGGGGCGCGCCCCCGGCCCGGACCCTGTACTGGACCTGCCGGCTTGGGGGCGCCGGTGCGCCAGGCTGAGACGCTCGCTGCCCGGCTCGAGGGCTGGTTCTTCGCGCCCGGCGACCCGCGCCGGCTCGCCGCCCTGCGCATCGGCCTGGGCGCGATCCTGGCCGTGCGCCTGGCCGCCGGGTCCTACGTCGAGCTGGCCGGCCAGCCGGCGGCGCTGTTCCGGCCCATCTCGTTCCTGCGCCTGCTCGACGCGATGCCCCCACCCGGCCTGGTCGCGGTCGTGCAGGTGCTGGCGCTGGCTGCAGCCGTGCTGGCCGTGGCCGGGGTCGCGGCCCGGCTCACCCTCCCGCTGGCTTGGGCGGCAGCCGTGCCGCTGATCGCGATGACCTCGAGTCTGGGCAAGACGGCCCACAACGACGTGCTGCTCCTGCTCTGCCTGGTCCCCCTGCTGCCGGCGCCGACCGCCGACGCCTGGTCGCTCGCTGCCCGGCGGCGGCAGGCGCCGGCACGAGCCTGGCGGCCCTGGCGGCGCGGCAGGCCGGCGCCGACCGGGGGGTCGGCGCCGACGGGGGGGTCGGCGCCGGCCGGGGGGCCGGTGCCGGCCGGGGGGCCGGTGCCGGCCGGGGGGCCGGAGCCGACCGCGCGACCAGGGCCGACCGCGCGACCAGGGCCGACTGGGGGCCGGGGGCCGACCAGGGGGCCGGGGCCCGCCGCTGCTGCGTGGCGCTACGGCTGGCCGGTGCGGACCGCGATGGTCGTGGTGGCCGGCGCGTACTTCTTCTCGGGCCTGGCCAAGCTGCTCCACGCCGGTCCCGCCTGGGTGGCCAGCGGCAACCTGCGCTGGGCGCTCTACGCGTCCAGCGACGCCCAGGCGCACCCCAACCCGGCCGCGCTGCTCGTGGCCGACCGGCCCTGGCTCGCCCACCTGCTGGCTGCCGCGACCCTTCTGGTCGAGCTGGGCTTCCCGCTGGTGCTCTGGCGGCCCCGGCTGGCCTGGGTGTTCGTGCCCGCCGCGGTCGCCTTCCACGCTGGCATCTGGGCGGCGATGCGGCTCGACTACTGGCCGATGGCCGCCACCGTGCTTGTCGTCATGGTCGACTGGCTGGCCCTGGCCGCCCGGCTCGCCCGGGGCCGAGCGAGCGCTCGGGGCCGAGCGGGCGCCCGGGCTTCTGCCGGCGCTTCGCCCGGGGAGCAGCCTGCGCGCACGGTGGTGGATCGCTGATGGCGGTTGCGGACGGCCCTCCTGACCTGGACCTGGTGCTCACTGGGGCGGCGGTGTGGACCCCAGCACCTGCCGGGCGTCAGAAGGTCGGTGCTCCCCGGCTGGCGGATGGTCCCCGGCTGGCGGATGGTCCCCGGCTGGCGGATGGTCCCCGGCCCGCGGATGGTCCCCGGCTGGCGGATCCTCCTCGGCCGGCGGGCGACCGGCGGTCGGCGGGCGCGGTTGCGATCCGGGGCGGGCGGATCGCCGCGCTCGGGGCCGAGGCCGAGGTGCGCGCCCTGGCCTGCCCGGTCACCCGGGTCGTGGAGCTGCCCGGCGGGCTGGTCGTCCCCGGCTTCCACGACGCCCATGTGCACGCGCTCGCCGGCGGGCTCGCCGAGCAGCACTGCGACCTCCACGACCTCCCCGCAAGGAAGTACCTGGCGGCGGTCGCCCAGTACGCGGCCGGCCACCCGGACGCGCCCTGGATCGTCGGGGACGGCTGGCTGATGGACGCCTTTGCCGGCGGGCCCCGCAGCGAGGCGCTCGACCAGGTCACGGCCGGCCGGCCCACCTTCCTGACCAGCGCCGACGGGCACAGCGCGTGGGTGAACCAGGCTGCGCTGGCGCTGGCCGGCGTCACCCGGGACACACCCGACCCGCCCCGGGGCCGGATCGAGCGTGACCCGGACGGGGCGCCCACCGGCGTGCTCCACGAGGAAGCCATGCGCCTGGTCGAGCACCTGCTGCCGCCACCGGCCCCGGACGACCTCGAGGAGGCCGTGCCCCGCGGCCAGGCCCACCTGCACCGGCTTGGGATCACCGCCTGGCAGGACGCGTCGGTCGGCCCCGAGGCGCTCGCGGCCTACCGGGCCGTGGCCGCCCAAGGCTCGCTCACCGCCCGGGTCGTGGCCGCGCTCACCTGGGACCCGGGCCGGGGCCTCGAACAGGTCGCCGAACTGGTCGAGCGGCGCCGGGACGGCGCTGCCGGCCGGCTGCGGGCGACCGCCGTCAAGGTCTTCCAGGACGGGGTGGTCGAGAACTTCACCGCCGCCATGCTCGCGCCCTACCTCGACGCGCAGGGCGCGCCCACCGCGAACTCCGGGATCAGCATGGTGCCCGCCGCCGAGCTGGCCGCGGCCGTCATCCTGCTCGACCGCGAAGGCTTCGACGTGCACGTCCACGCGATCGGGGACCGGGCCGTGCGCGAGGCGCTCGACGCGGTCGACGCGGCCCTGGCCGCCAACGGTCCCCGGGACGCCCGCCACCAGCTCGCCCACATCCAGCTCGTCCATCCCGAGGACCGACCCCGGTTCGGCCGTCTCGGCGTGATCGCCAACGCCCAGCCGTTCTGGGCCGTGCTCGACGGCTACATGCGCGACCTCACCCTGCCGTTCCTCACCGCCGAGCGGGCCGCCTGGCAGTACCCGTTCGCGAGCCTGGCCCGGGCAGGCGCGCACCTGGCGTTCGGCAGCGACTGGACGGTGAGCACCGCCGACCCGCTCCTCGAGATGGAGGTGGCATCCCACCCGGCGACCGCGGGGCCGAGCCGTTCCTGCCCTGCGAGCGGCTCGACCTGGCCGCCGCCCTGGACGCCTTCACCACCGGCTCGGCCCACGCGCTCCGTCTGGAGCGCCAGACCGGCTCGATCGAGCCGGGGAAGCTCGCCGACCTGGCCGTCCTCGACCGCGACCCGTTCGCGCCCGGCGCCGGCCCGGTCGGCGACGCCCGCGTGCTCGCCACCCTGGTCGAGGGCGAGCCGGTCTGGGCCGACCCCGTGCTCGGCTGGTGAAGGGGCTCGACTGGCGTCCGGCGTCCAATGCAGCTGGAGTCCGACCGCGGGCTCGGGCTCGGCAAGGGCGCCGACGTCGCGGGCGCCGTCCTGGTCACCGCCGCGCTGATGCTGGGCGTCTACACGATCGCCGAGGTCACCGACTACGGCTGGGGGTCGTGGGCCGGAGAGGCGGCGACCCCCAAGGTCCGGCCCAGCGCCGGCCCGGCCTGCTCAGGCCGACACGTCGCTGGTGGAGAACCGGCTCCAGGCGAGGGCGCCGAACACCGCGGCGTAGGCGGCCTGGGTGAGCAGCCCGAGGGTGAGGTCGTGGGTCGGCACCGGCTGGCGCAGCAGATCGCCGAAGGCGAGCCAGTAGTGGCTGAACAGCCAGGGGTGCAGCCAGGAGATCTGCGGGATCGTGTCGAGCACCTGGCTGACCACGCTGAGTGCGATCGTGGTCGCCATGGCGGCGACCGGGACCTCGGTGAGGGTCGACACGAACAGCCCGACCGCTGCCAGGCCGGCCATGGACACGCCCACGTAGAGGACGATCGCGAGCGTGCGCACCAGCGCCGACGAGAACGAGATGGTCGCACCCGACAGCAGCGTCACCTCGCCGCCCCCGAACAGTGCCAGGCCCGTCGCGAGCCCCGAGCCGGCGACCACCAGCACCGCGGCCAGACAGAAGGCCAGCAGCGCGCCGTACTTCACCGCCAGCAGGCGGCCTCGCCGCACCGGCACCACCAGCAGGTAGCGCAGCGTGCCGAGGTTCGCCTCGCCGGCCACGGCGTCGCCGGAGACGACCCCGACCGCCAGCGGCAGGAACAGCGGCAGCACGGCCACGAGCGAGGTGAGCACGAGGAACAGCCCGTTGCCGGCGATCCGCTCGATGAACGGCGGCCCCTCGCCCGGGTTGGGCGAGGACGACGACAGCGCCACCGCGGTGCCGATGAGCACCGGGACCAGCGCGAGCACGGCGAGCAGCACAAGGTTGCGCCGGCGCCGGAAGACCAGGCCGAGCTCCGAGCGGAGCAGGCGGCCGGCGGCGGGCCGCCGTCCGGGCCGGCGGGCAGGACGGACGGCCGCGGACCCAGTCTCGGTCCCGGCGTCGGCGACGCTACTGGTCGACATCGAACCCCTCCCCGGTCAGCGAGACGAAGGTGTCCTCGAGCGACGGGCGCCGCACGGCCAGGCCCCGGACGGGCACGCCGGCCGCGACCAGCGCAGCGCAGGCGCGTTCGGGCGTGACGCCGTCGAGCACGGCGCCGGCCCCGTCGCCGTGCCGCTCGACCGCGGCGCAGCCGAGCGACGCGAGCACGCCGGCGGCCCGCTCCGGCTCGCTGGTCTCCACCCGCAGCCGCTGCTCGCCCGCCGCGCCCAGCTCGGCCAGGCTCCCCTGGGCGACCAGCCGGCCGGTGCGCAGGATCCCGACGTGGGTGCAGACCTGCTCGACCTCGCTCAGCAGGTGCGAGGAGAGGAACACGGTCGCCCCTTCGGCGGCCAGCTCGCGGATGAGCGCGCGCACCTCGCGGGTGCCCTGCGGGTCCAGCCCGTTGGTCGGCTCGTCCAGCACCAGCAGCTCGCGCTGGTGCAGCAGGGCCGCGGCCAGCCCGAGCCGCTGGCGCATCCCGAGCGAGTAGGCCCGGTAGCGCTTGCCGGCCGCGGCCGTCAGCCCCACTCGCTCGAGTGCCCGGCCGACCCGGCGCCGAGTCGTGCGCGGGTCGGCGAGCGCGCTGGCCGCGTCGAGTCGCTCCAGGTTGGCCCGGCCGCTCAGGTAGGGGTGGAACGCGGGCCCCTCGATGAGGGCGCCGACGCGGTGCAGGACCGCTGCGGCCGCCCCGGGCACCGGCGCGCCAAGCAGCTCGGCGGTGCCGCTGGTCGGGGCGACCAGGCCGAGCACCATCCGGATGGTGGTGGTCTTGCCCGACCCGTTGGGGCCGAGGAAGCCGAACACGCTCCCGGCCGGCACCACCAGGTCGAGGCCGTCGACGGCGACCTGGCCGCTCCGGAAGCGCTTCGTGAGCCCGCGGGTGACCAGCGCCGGGGCCGGCCCCCCTGCCCGGACGGGCGGGGGGGCCGTGGCGGGCGCGGTGGCTGGCGCCGCCGTGGGCGTCACGGGGTGCCGCCCTGGCTGCCGAGCGGACGGGCTGCCGAGGCGGGCTGGGCGGCCGCGGCGGTCAGCGCCTCGGGCGTCACCGCACCCAGGTAGAGGCGGCCGTCGTCGGTGAGCAGCGCGCTGAACAGCGGCGACCGGAGCAGCCGGCCGCTGCCGAAGCTACCCTGGACCGGCTCGGCCGCGGCCAGCAGGGCCTTGGCCGGGCCGGTGACCGACCCTGCGGTCACGCCCCGCGCGACCACCACCGACGTCCAGCTCTCGCCGATGACCGCCGGGCCGCCCATGGCGTGCCGCTTGGCGTCGGCCGGCCCAGCCGCCCCGGGCTTGGCCGCCCCGGGCTTGGCCGCCTCGGCCTTGGCCGCCTCGGGCTTGGCGCCCGCGCCCCGCTCGGTCACCTTGGCGCCGGGCGGCGGGGTGAACCGGAACACGCTGGCGTCCGGGACGCGGAACTGGACCTCGGTGAAGCCGACCTCGAACGCCGGGCTGGCCTGGCCCTTGGCGAACACCCGCACCCGCAGCGGGACCTTGGTGTCGCCGTCGACCGCGAGGGCGACCGAGTCGACCAGCGAGCGGGCGTCCTTGGGCGCCAGCACCAGCTCGTACACGGGCCGGCCGGCGACGCGCGCGGTCCGCCCGACGCGTACCGAGGTGGTCGGGGTGACCGCGTCGAGCACCTGGCGGGCCGCCTCCTCGGGCGTGGGCACGGGCAGCACGCCCACGGCACCCCGGCCGCCGGCCGCCTTGTCCTCGGGCAGCCGGACGTGGGTGGCCGAGTTCGTGGCGCTCTCCCAGGTCCACAGGTCCCGGCCGTTGCGGATGACGTCCGCCTCGCTCAGGGAGCCGGACACCGCCACGCGGGCCCGCTCCTTGCCCGCGTACCAGACCCGGGCGGTGTGGGAGCCGGCGGCCAGGCCGGCCAGGGAGGCGTCCCCGCCGCCGGCCTGGGTGGGCAGCGCGGGCAGGCCGAGGCGGGCTGTCTCGACCACCGTGCCGGAAAGGCCGGCCGGGTCGGCCCGGCCGACGTCGGCGAGGAGCTGCTCGGCGCTCCGCTGCGGCAGCGACGGCGCGGCGCCGTCCGAACGCGCCGCGAGCCCGACCCCGCCGGCCAGGATCCCGGCCAGAGCGACGGGTGCCGCCCAGCGCACCAGGCGCGGGCGGGCGGAGAGGAGCTGCATGCCATACCTTCTTTCTCGAGGCGCCCTTTCTCGAGGCGCCGACGGGGTCGCGGCGGGGATGACCGGACGAGCATGCCCGGTGCCGGCTGTGGCGCCCCTGAGCGCGCCTGAGAGCCCTCTCAGGAAGCGGGCGGGCTCTCAGCTGGCTCTCAGCCGGCCGGGTGCACCCTGGAGCGCGCTGGCGGAGCGAGGAGGTGGACGTGCGCGTCCTGGTGGTGGAGGACGAGGTCCGGCTGGCCGACGCGCTCCAGCGCGGGCTGCGGGCGGAGGGCTTCACCGTCGACGTGGCCCACGACGGCGAGGAAGGGCTGCATCTGGCCACCGAGCGGGGCTACGACGCCGTCATCCTGGACGTCATGCTGCCCAAGCTCAACGGCTACCGGGTCTGCCAGCGCCTGCGGGGGCTCGGCAACTGGGTGCCCGTGCTCATGCTCAGCGCCAAGGACGGCGAGTACGACCAGGCCGAGGGCCTGGACGTCGGTGCCGACGACTACCTCACCAAGCCGTTCTCCTACGTCGTGCTGGTGGCCCGGCTGCGCGCGCTGCTGCGTCGGGGCGCCCCGCGCCGGCCGGCGGTGCTCGAGGCCGGCGACCTCCGCCTCGACCCGGCCCGCCGCCAGGTGCGCCGCGGCACCACCGAGGTCGGCCTCACCCCCCGGGAGTTCGCCCTGCTCGAGTACCTGATGCGCCGGCGCGACGAGGTCGTGCCCAAGCAGGAGATCCTCGAGCACGTCTGGGACGCCCACTACGACGGCGACCCCAACGTCGTCGAGGTCTACGTCGGCTACCTGCGCCGCAAGATCGACGCGCCGTTCGGCCGGCGGGCGCTCGAGACCGTGCGCGGCGCCGGGTACCGCCTGGTCGGCACCGGTGGCTGAGCTGGCCCACCCCGCGCCGGTGGCCGAGCCGGATGGGCCCGCGCCGGTGGCCGAGCCGGATGGCCCCGGGCCGGTGGCCGAGCCGGCCGCCCGCGCCCGGGTCCGGACCCCGCTGGCCTGGTGGCGGCGGCAGAGCCTGCGGGCCCGGCTCACCATGCTCGCGGCCCTGGTGGTCGCCGGCGGGCTGGTCGCCGGCGCCCTGCTCCTGGTCGTGAGCCTGGAGCAGTCGCTCCTGGCCGCCCTGGACGCCTCGGCCAGGCAGCGTGCCCAGGACGTGGCCGCGCTCGCCGACTCCGACCGGCTGTCCACCCCGCTGCCGGTCGCCGGAGCCGGGTCCGTGCTCGTCCAAGTGGTGGACGGACAGGGCCGGGTGCGGGCGGCTTCGGCAGGCAGCGACCAGGCCGTGCCGCTGCTCTCGGCCGGGCAGCTCGCCGACGCAGCCGACCGGCGGCCCCGCTTCGTCGAGGGTGGGCGGCTGGGGGCGGACGCCCCGCTCCGGGTGGTCACCTGGCCGGCGCGCCTGCGCGGCGACCCCGTCACCGTGATCGCCGCGGTGTCGGTCGCCAGCATGGCCGACAGCATCCGCATCGTCCAGACCGCCCTGCTGGTCGGCGTCCCGCTGCTGCTCGCGCTGCTCGCAGCGCTCACCTGGGTCACCGTCGGCTCGACGCTGCAGCCGGTCGGCGCGCTGCGCCGGGGCGCCGAGGAGATCACCGGCACGGGCGCCTCCCGGCGCCTGCCCCTGCCCGCCGCCCACGACGAGGTCCACCGGCTCGGCGTCACGCTGAACCGCATGCTGGACCGGCTCGAGGAGGCGAGCAGCCGCCAGCGCGCGTTCGTGGCCGACGCCGCGCACGAGCTGCGCAGCCCCCTGGCCGGCATGCGGGCCCAGCTCGAGGTGGCCCTCGAGCACCCGGACACCACGAGCTGGCGGCCGACCGCGGAGAGCGTGCTCGAAGACACCCTGCGCCTGGGCCGGATGGTCGAGGACCTCCTGGCCGCGGCCCGGCTCGACAGCGGGGCGGTCCCGCGCCGGGAGGTGGTGGACCTCGGCGCGGTCGTCCGCGACGTGGCCGGGCGCCAGTCAGCGCCCCGCGTGCCCCTCCGGGTCGACGCCGCACCCGGCGTGCGGGTGCGGGGCGACGCCGAGGAGCTCGCCCGCGCCGTCCAGAACCTGCTCGACAACGCCCTGCGCCACGCCGCCACCCGGGTCGACGTGTCGCTGCGGGCCGAGGGGACCCTGGCGGTGCTCGCGGTCGCCGACGACGGCCTCGGGGTGCCGGCCGCCGACCGTGAGCGGATCTTCGAGCGGTTCGCGCGCCTGGACGACGCCCGGGACCGCGACGCCGGCGGCACCGGCCTCGGGCTCGCCATCGTGCGCCAGGTCGTGCGCGCCCACGACGGCGAGGTGGCGGTCGCCGACGACGGCCCGGGCGCCCGCTTCGTGGCCTGGATCCCGGCCGAGCGGGCCGGGGACTCGGCTGATCTCTCCGCCAGGTCGATGCCAGCCGAAGATCCCGCGGTCAGGACCTGACGGCGGTGTCGCGCAGGCGCTTCAGGCGGGCCACGTCGCGGGTGTGCTCGGGCAGCTCGCCCGGGGTCTCGATCACCGCGGCGGCGCCGGCCAGCCCCGGATGGGCGAGCACGGCGGCGAACCCGGCGTCGCCGATCAGCCCCTGGCCCACGTGCCAGTGCCGGTCGCGGCGGGCGCCGAGCGGGTCGCGGGTGTCGTTGCAGTGGACCAGCGGGACGCGGTCGCCCACCACGGCCAGCAGCTCGTCGAGGGCGGCGGTGGCCGAGGCCGGGCTGGTCAGGTCGTAGCCGGCCGCGTGGGCGTGGCAGGTGTCCAGGCACACGCGCAGGCGCGGATGGTCGCCGCAGGCGGCCAGTAGCTCGGCGGCCTCTTCGAAGCGGGCCGCCATGGACCCCTTGCCGCTCGCGGTCGGCTCGAGGAGCAGGTCCGGGCCGCCGGTGCCGGCACCGGCGCCGTAGTCGAGCAGGGGGAGCAGCGCCTCGCGGGTGCGGGCAAGCCCGCGGGCCCGCCCACCACCCATCTCGTAGCCGGCGTGGACGACCAGGCCGGCCGCGCCGATGGCGGCGGCGCGTTCGAGGGTCGCGGCCACCAGCGACCGGGAGCGCGACCAGGTCTGGTCGCTCGTGGAGGCGAAGTTGACCAGGTAGGGGGCGTGCACGAACACCGGCCCGAGGCCGGCCTCGGCCGTGGCGGCCCGGAACCGCTCGGCCCCCTCCGGGTCGGCGGCCGGCGGCGCCCACCCCCGCGGGTTGGACACGAACACCTGGAACGCCTCGCACCCGGCCGCCCGCGCGTGGGCGAGCGCCTTGGCCAACCCCCCAGCCGCCGGGACGTGCGCACCGACCCGCACTACCGGTGCACCACCGCGGCTCCCCCACATGGATCGAGGACTGCCTAGAGACATCCGCCAGCGCATCCGAGCTAGAAGATGGACAACGAAAGAACGATCTTGCTGCCGCGGGGGGCTTTGGTGCCAGGCGGCACGCTCTGGTCGATCACGCGGTCGCCGATGCCGGGGAACGCGAAGTCGACCTGGAACCCCTCCTCCTCGAGCCGCTTGACCGCGTCCTCGCGGGACTCGTCGCGGACGTCAGGGACCTCCACCAGGTCACCGCCCTTGCTGGTGCGGACCTCGACGACCGTGCCCTGCGCGGGGGTGGCGCCTGCAGGCGGGTCGGTGCCCACGACCCGCCCGGGCGGGACGTCGTCGGAGAACACCCGCGCCCGCCGGACCTGCAGGCCGGCCGCGACAAGGGCGCTCCGGGCCTGCGCGTAGGTGCTTCCTCGAAGGTCTGGAACCCGCACCCGGGGCCGGCCGCTCGACACGACCAGCTGCACCCGCTGCTGGTCCATGAGCGTCCCGGCCGGGGGGTTGGAGCCGATCACCTGGCCGGCGGGCACGGTCTGGCTGGTGCGGGTGCGCACGTCGTAGGGCAGCGCGAGCTTGTCCAGGGTCGCCCTGGCGGTGTCGGCGCCCTGGGCGCGCAGGTCGGGCAGGACGATCCCGGCCGACGGGCGGAGCTCGACCTTGGAGAGGCGGTGCAGGGTCTTGGCCGGGAACACCGACTGGCTGGCGACTCTGCCCTTGGGCACGTTCGGGGAGGGGATCGGGGTGCCCACGCCGACCCGCAGGCCCCTGGCCTGGAGGCGGACCTTGGCGACACCGACCGGCTGGCCGACCACGTCGGGCATCTCGACCGTGCGGCTGGTCACGAACGCGAGCGCACCGCCCACCACGACGGCGAGCACCCCGAGGGTGGCCAGGGTGACCACGATCCGGCTGCGCCAGGAGCCGGCGCGCTCCCGCCGCGGGCGTGTCCTGGGCACCCGCCCGGTGGTCGGGCGGGGACGGAGCGGCCCGGGCACGGCCGGCGGCAGCCGGGCCGAGACGGCCGGCGGCGGCGGGGGGGCGGCCACGCTGATGGTGTCGGCGCCCAGGTCGCGTGCCGGGGGGACGACGGTCGCGGCCCGGAGCGCCTCGTCGACCCGGCGGCGGCGGGGCGCTCCCATGGCGGCGGCGAAGCCGGACGCCCGCGCGAAGCGTCGGGCCGGGTCCGGGTCGGTGGCCTGCCAGATCGCGGCGTCCACGGGCTGGGGGACGCCCTGCACCGACAGCGAGGGCGGTGGCACCCTGCCGGAGAGGTGCTGGCGGATGACGTCGTCCTGGCTGGGGCCGGTGAACGGCGCCTGGCCGGTCAGGCACTCGTAGGCGAGGACCCCGAGCGCGTACACGTCCGCGCGTCCGTCGACCACGCCGCCGCGCAGGACCTCGGGCGCGAGGTACTGGACCGTGCCGGCCAGTGGGGTGTCGCCGGCGGTGCCGGCATGGGCGGCGCGCACCAGCCCGAAGTCGGCCACCTTGACAGACTCGCTGGTGAGCAGCACGTTCTCGGGCTTCATGTCGAGGTGGGCGATGCCGGCGTGGTGGGCGTGGTCGAGGGCGTCGGCCACCGCGCCGAGCAGCTCCGCGGTCGTCTCGAGATCCAGCCGCCCCCTGCGCTCGAGCAGGTCGCGGAGGGTCTGGCCGCTGACGTACTCCATCACGATCCAGGGCAGCCCGCGGTCCTCGCCGGAGTCGTAGACGGCCACGACGTTGGGGTGCGACAGGCGGGCGGCGGCCCGCGCCTCGCGGCGGAACTGCTCGGAGAAGCCGGGGTCGCGGGCGAACTCGGGACGGGGGACCTTCACGGCCACGACCCGGTCGAGCTGGCGGTCGTGGGCGCGGTAGACGGTCGCCATGCCGCCCCGGGCGACCCGGGCAAGGATCTCGTAGCGGCGCCTGCCCAAGGTGCGGCCGACGAGGCTGTCGACGTCGGCGGTTTGCTTGGCCACGCGCAGTCCCAGATCGGTACGAGGTTCCGGCCGGGCGGTCTCCCGAGCCTGGGCCAGATTGTAGGCCAAGCCAGGACACTCGATCGGGCTGGCGGATCGGCCGTCCGGCCCGGACAATGCCTGGCGACCCTCCGACCGCGAAGGAGCCAAGCCCGACGATGGCGTTCGACGACGACCTGAGGATGGTGGGGTTCCGCCTCACCCAGGACAAGCGGGACGGGACGCGCACCTGGTCCCTGCCCCGCAACCGCTACCTGACCTACTGGCTGCACGTGCCCCAGGGCGACGGCGTCGCCCTGTTCACCTGGGAGTTCGCGCTCGGCGAGTACATGGACGAGTACGGCCTGCAGGTCGGCACCAACGAGCCGCTGAACACGTTCCTGTTCCCCCAGGCCGACACCGAGGTGCACCAGGAGCTGGGCGCTGTGGTCAAGGCGATGGAGCGGACCGAGACGATCTTCGCCGGCATGAACTTCGGCCACCGGGGCTAGGGTCCTTGCACCTCCACCCGGTCAAACGGAGCCTCGTGGCGCCACAGGTTTCAACTATCGCTCCGCGCTGCTTGCTCAGGGCTATCCCGTCGACCGCCAGGTCGACCGCCCGTAGGTTGCAAGCGGTTCGAGCAGGGTAGGCCGGGTTCGTTCCAGAATGGCGCCCCATCCCCCCGTCGAGGAGGCAGCATGCGCCGCGGTGGCTCTCTGTTCGTCACGATCCTGCTCCTGGCTGGAGCCTTCTACCTGGGCGTGCTCTACGAGCGCAACAACTGCAAGATCGACGTGCCCCAGACCGCCAGCCAGGTGGACAACTCGGTGAAGTGCCGTGACTTCCGCTCGAACCTGCCGACGGTGACGACCAGATAGCGGTCATCTCCGAGGCTCGGCGAGGCTCCCGCTCCCGGCGGGAGCCTCGCGGTCTGTCGCGCATGCCAGCCTGGCGCGGTACGGTCGCCGCGACGGGCGTTCTGGGAGGAGGGGCGGTGCTCGGACGGGCGACCTACCTTGTGCTGATGGCCGCCTGCGTGCTGGTCACCCTGCCGCTCGAGCTGGTCCTGCGGACCCGGGTGTACGCGCGGCCGCGGCGCTGGCTGGCCAGCCTGCTGCCGGTGTTCGTGGTGTTCGGCGCCTGGGACTACGTGGCGATCCGGCGCGGCCACTGGTCCTACAACCCCCGCTTCACCAGCGGTGTCCGCTTCCTCGGGGGCGTGCTCCCGCTCGAGGAGGTGGTCTTCTTCCTGGTCGTGCCGACCTGCGCGATCCTCACCTACCAGGCGGTGAAGCGCCTGCTCGGACCGGATGGCGACCGGCAGCGCCCCGACCGGCCCGACCGGCAGCGCCCCGACCGGCCCGACCGGGCGCGCCCCGACCGGCCCGACCGGGAGCGCCGGTGAGGGAGTACACGGTGGCCGCGGCGGCCGGGATCGTGCTCGCGGTGGTGCTGGAGACGGCGGTGCTGCGGACCGGCATGTTCCGCGACCGGCGCTACTGGGTGGCGCTTGCCGTCGTGGCCTGCTTCCAGCTTCTGGTGAACGGGATCCTCACCTGCCCGCCGATCGTCGCCTACGACGAGCGTCGCATCCTGGGTCCCCGCATCGCCTGCGCGCCCGTCGAGGACCTCGCCTTCGGCTTCGCGATGGTGACCGCCACGCTGAGCCTGTGGCGCTGGACGGGTCGCCGCCCGCGCTGACCTGCGGCCCGACCGGTCCGGAGTGCTCAGACCGCGCTGACCTGCGGCCCGACCGGTCCGGAGCGCTCAGACCTCGTCGAGGCGGTGGAGCGCCTTGCGGACCCGGTCGGCGACGCCGGCGGCGTCCAGCCCGAGCTCGGCGAGCAGGACGTCCCGCTTGCCGTGGGGGAGGAACTGGTCGGGGATGCCGAGCCGGAGCAGCGAGGTGCGGATCTCCCCGTCGGCAAGGACCTCCGCGACGGCCGAGCCGAAGCCGCCGGCGAGCACGTTGTCCTCCACGGTGGCGACCAGCCGGTGGGAGCCGGCGAGGGCGCCCAGCCGTGGGTCGAGCGGCTTGACCCAGCGGGGGTCGACCAGGGTGACGCTGATGCCGTCCTGCTTCAGCAGCCGGGCCGCCTCCTCGCAGGTCACGGCCAGCTTGCCGAGCCCGAGCAGGAGCACGTCGGTGCCCTTGGAGCGGACCTCCCAGGCACCGACCTTCACCTTGCGCACCGGACCGGACACGGTCAGCTTCGGGGTGGTCGCCTTGGGGAAGCGGATCGCGAACGGGCCGGCCGTGTGGGCGACCGCCGTGGCCAGGGCGCGGCGCAGCTCGGTACCGTCCCGGGGCGAGGCGATCACCATGTTGGGGATCTGGCGCAGGTAGGTGACGTCGTAGACGCCGTGGTGGGAGGAACCGTCCGGCCCGGTGATGCCCGACCGGTCGATCACGAAGATCACCGGCAGCCGGTGCAGGGCGACGTCCATCATCACCTGGTCGAAGGCGCGCTGCAGGAAGGTGGAGTAGATGGCGCAGACCGGCCGCAGCCCCTGCAGGGCCATGCCGGCGGCCATCGTGACCCCCACCTGCTCGGCGATGCCGACGTCGAAGACCCGGTCGGGGAACTCGCTGGCCATGACCGTGAGCTTGGTCGGGCCGAGC
>DASYUT010000014.1 GCA_036000965.1 Actinomycetes bacterium | reverse complement strand
GGCAGCGGCCGGCCGGTCGGGCTCGCCCGTGCGCCCACCCCAGCCGGCGCGCTGGCCACCCTGGCCGAGGCGGCCTGGCCGCTCGCCTTCCACGACGGCGCCGAGCGGGCCGAGCTTGCCAGCGCCTTCGGCGCCCGCGGGCCGGCGGTCGCAAGCCTGCTCGCCGGCATGGCCGGGACGGCCTGGTTCTGCCGCGCCGGCGCCGGGCCCGACGCCGGCGAGCGCGGGGCGCTCGACCTGCTCGCGTCCTCCCTGGGCGGCGGCCAGCCGGGCTGGCTGCCGTCGTGGGCCGAGGCGGGCCGGGTCCTCGGCCGCCTGGCCCCGGCCGCCATCGAGGCGGCCGACGGGCTGCGCCGGTCGGCCAGGCTGGCGGCCCTGCGCGCCGGCCTGGACGAGGAGCTGGAGGGCGCCCTGCGGGTCTGCGCGCTCGTCGTCACCGCCAGGACCACCCCGCGCCGGGAGGCCGACGAGGCCGTCCGCCTGGCCGCCGGCGGCGCGGCCGTGTTCTGGCTGAGCGGCCTGGTCGCCGCCACCGTCGCCGGCATCCCCGGCGGCCCTCTGGAGGCGGCCGGCCACCTGCTGCTCGCCGGCCGCTGGCCGATCGGCGCCGACGGCACCACCTGGTGGGCGCTGTGACGGGCCCGCCCGCGACCGGCGCTGACCGGAGTCTCCGCCTGCGGACCCACCCCAGAGACGGCGCTGTGGACCCACCCAGCCGAGTCCTGGAACGCGCTGTGCACCCCGACGCTCGCGTTGGTCGCACCCGGTCCCCGCGTCACCAGACACACCCCCGGCCGCCTGGTCAGCCGCCCGAAGGCCGCCGCCATGTGTGCCGCCCCGCCCTCCTGCCGGCAGACCACCAGCCGCAGCCGCTCCCCGACGTCGTGCAGCGCGTCCAGCACCGCCAGGTAGCTCTCGCCGGGCACGCAGAAGGCCGTGTCCACCCCGTGCACCAGGAGCTGGTCGACCACGACCCGCCCCCCGGTCCGGACCAGGGGCCGGGTCGTGGAGGTCGGCTGCTCCACGCTCATTCCCTCACCCTACCGATGGCACAGGCCATGGCACAGGCGCTGTTTGGGGCCGGTACCTCCCGACACACCGTCAGGCCGTCAGGCCGCCACGTCGATCGCGATCCGGGTGGGCGCGCTGAGCACCCTCACCCTGAAGCCGACCGTGTCGTCCAGCCCCAGGCCCCAGCTCACGTACCCCTCGAAGTCGCCAGCGAACTTCGCCTGGCGCAGCGAGGGGTATCTGGGGGTGAGCGTCTTCGGCCCCGAGTAGGTGGTGTTGCCCCGCTCGTCGTGCATGTCCGCGGGCGTGAACACCACGCTGAGGAACGCCCGGCCCTGCAGCGGCACCGGCTCCCCGCTGCCGTCCTGGCTGACCTGGTCGACGTACTCCACCCGGTAGCCGGGCGCCTCCCCCTGGAAGTCGAACACGATCCGGTCGAACGACGGGTGGTGCGCGAACCGCACGTTCACCAGCCTCGGGATGGACGTGACCGAGCGCGTCGCCGTCTTGGGGGCACTCGACCACACCGCGTCCGTGCTCGTCTTGGTCGTGTCCGTCGTGCCCGCCTTGCCGGTCGACGTGGGTGTCCCCGGCGTCCGTGGCGCGGCGGTGGTCGTGGTCGCTCCGGCGGAGCCTGGCGTGGCCTGGTTCGATCCCTTGGACCCGCTGCACGCGGCCAGCGACAGCACCGCGAGCAACAGCAGGACGGCGGTGGTCCGGACTTGTCGCATGGCGACCACTCCTTACATCGGTGAGCGGCGCCGACGGCGCCAACCCCAGCATGGGCCCGGGTCGTCACGGCCCGGCGGCGGAGCGGCATCGCCCGTGGGCCCGATCAGCCTCGATTCGATCACGGACCCGCAGCTCACGGCGACCGTACCCGGGCGGCGGCTGGATCCAGGCAGCGACCGGATCCGCTCAGCGCTCACCGGTCAGGACTCCGCATGGTCGCGTCCATCCTTTCCAGCAGTACGTCGACGAGCTGACGACCCCGCACGGTGGCGGCGGCGCTCGGGGCGGCCCGGCGCGGCACCAGCGGGAGCTCGGGGAGGCGGCGCCTGGCTCACTCCGCCGACGCCGCAGCAGCGGCCCCGGTCACCAGGCGGCGCAGTTCGGCCAGCAGCTGGACGTCCTGGGTCGGCGAGCAGAGCAGCAGCCGGGCGAGCACCGTGCCGAGCGCGGTGACGTCGGCCCCGGTGACCGGGACGAGGTGCCGCAACAGCGCGGACAGGGCCGGGCCTGGGGGCCCGCCGGCAAGTGCCGCCGCGGACAGCCGGGCGGCCACGAGCGGCGGGAAGCCGGGGTCGGGCACGTTCACCAAGGTGCCGTGGTCCAGGCGCTCGTCCGGCGCCCAGCCGCGTCCCTCGTTGTGGCGCAGGAAGTCCTCGGTCGGCCGCTGATAGACCGTGACGAGCTGGTCGAGGGTGTCGGCCGTCAGCATCTGCCGCGGCATCACCACGCTGCTGCTGGGTTCACGATGCTCGTACCGCTCACCGATGACGTGCACCGCGCCGAACTCGGGGGCCGACCGGTCGCGGGACAGCCGGCCGATCACCGCGGTCACCTGGACCGGATCCAGCGGAGGCAGGGGCCACCAGCGCTGCCGCATCGCGGTCACCCGGGCCGTCGTGCGTGCGCAGAACGTGGTGTCTTGGATGTTGTGGGCCGCCTCCTCGGCGGCGGCCAGGGCGCGCTCGACCGAGCCGCTGTCGCCCGGCAAGGCGATCGACGCCGTCTCGGCCAGAGTGAGGTTGGCCGGCGCGGTGATCCCGGCGAACCCCCTGCCCACGCGCAGCGCCGTGGCTGCGAGACCGGCGGCGTCCGAGGCACCGGCCGGGAACTGGCTGAAGGCCTCGGCCAGGGCTGCGAGCCGCCGCCGGTGCACGCCCCACACGTCCCCCTGCCCGCGGAGCGGCGAGGGGGGCAGCGCGCCCGCCTGCTCCACTGCAGCGTCCCGGCGCGCGGCCAGCTCCTCCCTGGCGCTGCTGTCGCCGGCACTGGCCTGCAGCCCGAGCACGGCGATCTCCAGGCCCTCCAGGAACTCACCCCGATTCGGAGCCGCCAGCACCACCAGGCCCAGGTGGGCCAGCCACTCGCGCACCCAGCCCTGCTCCGGGTGGCCCAGCACCGCGCCGAGCAGCTCCCACAGCGACCCGTTGCGGTATTCCCGGTACCCGTAGGCGCGGTGCACGTCGAGGTAGCGGCGGAGCAGCGGGTCGCCCACCGCCGGCGTCGCCGCGGCCAGCGCGACGAGCCGCGGCCCGTCGCGCGTGGCCAGGTAGCCGCCGTCGCCGCGGAGCTCCCCGCCGTGCAGCTCGGGGTCGAAGCCGGCCAGCAGCGAGGCGTCTCCTGAGCCGGCGAGACGGGCCACTATCATCGCTGCCTGCTCCGGCGTGGCGGCGGCTGCGGGCAGCGGCGGAGCTGGCACCAGGCCGCCGTCGAGCGCCGCGGTGACTCGCTCGAGCAGCCTGGCCAGGACCGGCGAGCTTGGGCCGGCGTCGCGGACGGCGTCGGGCTAGCATCGGTGGCGCCAGCATCCACCTGACCCGTCGATGCCCATGGTGAGACCCCACCGCATCTACGCGGCGCTGTACGACCGGCAGCTGCGCCCGCTTGAGCGCGGCTGGCTCGGCCAGCGCCGCGCCGCGCTGCTCGGCGACCTCGCCGGGCAGGTGCTGGAGGTCGGCGCCGGCACCGGCACCAACCTGGCCTGCTACCAGCACGCCAGCAGGGTCGTGGCCTGCGAGCCCGACCCGGCCATGCGGGCCCGCCTGGCCGGCAAGCTGGCGGTCGCGCGGGTGCCGGTGGAGCTGTGCGACGCCCCCGCCGAGGCGCTGCCGTTTGCCGACCAGAGCTTCGACGCGGTGGTGTGCATGCTGGTGCTGTGCACCGTGGCCGACCCGGCCGCCGCGCTGGCCGAGAGCTACCGCGT
>DASYUT010000013.1 GCA_036000965.1 Actinomycetes bacterium | reverse complement strand
ACGCGGTAGCTCTCGGCCAGCGCGGCGGCCGGGTCGGCCACGGTGCACAGCACCAGCATGCACACCACCGCGTCGAAGCTCTGGTCGGCAAACGGCAGCGCCTCGGCGGGGGCGTCGCACAGCTCCACCGGCACCCGCGCGGCCGCCAGCTTGCCGGCCAGGCGGGCCCGCATGGCCGGGTCGGGCTCGCAGGCCACGATCCTGCTGGCGTGCTGGTAGCAGGCCAGGTTGGTGCCGGTGCCGGCGCCGACCTCCAGCACCTGCCCGGCGAGGTCGCCGAGCAGCGCGGCGCGGCGCTGGCCGAGCCAGCCGCGCTCGAGCGGGCGCAGCTGCCGGTCGTACAGCGCCGCGTAGATGCGGTGGGGTCTGACCATGGGCATCGACGGGTCAGATGGGTGCTGGCGCCGCCGATGCTAGCCCGACGCCTGCTGCCCGGTCACCTGGTCGCGTGCTGGTGCCATGAGGGTTCGGTAGATCTCGCGACGGTCTCCTCCTGGAGGGTCGGTATGGTGCGCACCCACCAGCCCAGACCACGGACACAACTGCGACGAGGCCACAGGCCAGGCTCTTCTCAGGTCACGTCAAGCCCGGACCGGTGCTGCCCTGCGGCGTCCTTCCGGACCGGCCCACAGGTCAGATACAAGGCACGAGGCCCGCTGCACTTCGGGTCAGACCGGCCGGAAGGACGCCGCAGGGTTTCTCGCTGCTGCACTTGCGGTCACCGGGACGTTAGGCTAGCCACGGCAGCCCGGGTGAGCCCGGGCGCTGTCCGGAAGGGGGTGGCCATGGACCCGATCACCGTGATCCTTTCTGCGCTGGCCGTGGCCGGCGCCAAGGTCGGCAGTCAGGCGATCCAGGACGGGTACGCCGGGCTGAAGTCGCTCATCCTCAGGAAGTTCGGCGGCGACCATCCGAAGCTCGAAGAGCGCATCGACGACTATGTCGCCGACCAGGAGACGTTCCAGAAGCCGGCCGAGAAGGCGCTGCGTGACGCGGGCGCCGACGCCGACCAGGAGGTGGTCGACCAGGCCGTCGAGCTGCTGCGGCGGGCAGAGGCAGTCCAGCCCGGCGTCACCGGGATCCGGATCCAGGAGCTCACCGCGGACAACGTGGCCCTCGCCGGCAGGGACATCACCGGGGGCGTCCAGCAGACGTCCGGCGGTCCGAGCCAGCCGTAGGAGCGCACGATGTCCGGGTCGGCGCTCGTCGACACGCTCACCGCGAGCAACGCCGCCGTCGCCGGCGGGAACATCTACGGGGGCGTCCACCAGACGTACCAGACGTACCAGACGGTCGTCCGGCCCGTGCCCGAGTTCATCCTCGACTTCGACCTGGACGCCGCCGCCAACGGGTTCGTCGGGCGCGAGGCCGTCTTCGAGCAGCTCGACGCATTCGCCACACGACATCCGGCGGGCTACTTCGAGATCGTCGCCGACGCCGGGCTCGGCAAGACCGCCTTGGCGGCCGAGATCGCCCGGCGTCGTGGCGCCGTTGCGTTCCTCGCCAGCGCCAGCAGCGGCGTGCAACGACCCGACCAGTTCCTCGCCCACGTGAGCGCCGCCCTGATCGTGCGCCACGAGCTCGGCCATACCACCCTGCCGGCGCGGGTCGGCGACGACGCCACGTTCCTCGGCCGGATCCTGCGCGAGTCGGTGAGGCGGACGGGCGGCGGACCGATCTGGGTGGCCGTCGACGGGCTGGACGAGGCGGAGCAGCCACCCACTGGGTCGAACCCGCTGCTGCTGCCGCCCGACCTGCCGGCCGGGGTGTACGTCGTCGTGACCCGGCGGGCGGGCGAGCTGGTGACCGGCCCGGGCACGCCGGTGCAGCGGTACACGCTGCGCCGGGACGACCCGCTGCAGACCGCCGACATCGAGACGCTCGTGCGCACCCGCACCGACGGCGACAGCCGGATCGCCGACGCGCTCGCGAGCAGCCGTCCGCCGGTGTCGCGGGAGGAGCTCGTGGCGAGGCTGGTCGAGGCCAGCGAGGGCAACTTCATGTACACGAGCTACGTGCTCGCGGAGATCGCCTCGCGTGGACCCGACACCCCGCCGCTCGACCTGACCGAGCTGCCCCGCGGCCTGCGCGGGTACTACGACCAGTTCTGGGCCCGGATGAGCTCGTCGCAGGCGCAGAGCTGGGCCGACTGGGAGGGCCTGTACCAGCCGGTCGTGGAACGGCTCGCCGTGGCCGGCGAGGCGGTCACCGCCGACTGGCTGGCCGCGCAGGTCGGCCGCTCCCCCGGCGAGGTGCGGGCCCGCGTGCTGGAGCCCTGGGCCCGGGTGCTCAGCCGGGGGCGGCGGGACGACTGGCGCCTGGTGCACCGGACCTTCGGGGAGTATCTCGAGGACAAGCTGGACCTGCGGGACGCCCACCGCAAGGTCGCCGACCACTACGTCGGCCAACGGTGGGGGCAGTTCGACCAGTGGGACTCCTACGGCCTGCGTCATACAGCGACCCATCTGGCCCGGGCGGCGGACCGCAGCACCGGCCAGGAGCGCCATGAGCTGATCACCCGGCTGGTCCGGCTGGTGACCGAGGAGCGGTTCCAGCGCGCGGACCTGGCCGGTCTGCACGACCCGACGCTGCTGCGGCGCGACCTGGAGCTGGCGCACCGGCTCGCGGCCAAGGACGAGGACGCAGACGCCACCTTCCTGCTGGTGCCGGTTGCCCTCACCCTGGTGCTGTTCCACCGGAACCTGCTCCGGCCGGAGGCGATGTTCGAGGCGGCCCGGAACGGGGACGTGCAGGCCGCGGAACGGCTGCTCGACCTGTTCTCCGGGGAGATCGACCCGGACTGGCACGACACGATCCTGCTGACGGTCGCCTGGCTCGCCTCGGAGAAGGCGCCCACGGAGGCGGTTCGGGTGCGCAACCGGGTCCGCGACGCCGGCCCAAGCTCGCCGGTCCTGGCCAGGCTGCTCGAGCGAGTCACCGCGGCGCTCGACGGCGGCCTGGTGCCAGCTCCGCCGCTGCCCGCAGCCGCCACGCCGGAGCAGGCAGCGATGATGGTGGCCCGTCTCGCCGGCTCAGGAGACGCCTCGCTGCTGGCCGGCTTCGACCCCGAGCTGCACGGCGGGGAGCTCCGCGGCGACGGCGGCTACCTGGCCACGCGCGACGAGCCGCGGCTCGTCGCGCTGGCCGCGGCGACGCCGGCGGTGGGCGACCCGCTGCTCCGCCGCTACCTCGACGTGCACCGCGCCTACGGGTACCGG
>DASYUT010000012.1 GCA_036000965.1 Actinomycetes bacterium | reverse complement strand
CCGGGTGGTGAAGGCGGTCTTCCCCGGCGCCTCCAACGCGGTCATCCTGCCTGAGCAGCTGGACGTGCCGCTGGACTTCGACGCGATGCGGCAGGCCGGATCGGGCCTGGGAGCAGGTGGGTTTGCCGTGTTCGACGACTCGGCCTGCATGGTGCAGGCGGCGTACCGGTACTCGCGGTTCCTGTTCGTGGAGTCATGCGGGCAATGCCCGGCATGCAAGTTCGGGACCGGCGAGGTCACCGAAACACTAAGCGCGATCGAGGCGGGCGGCGGATCCGACCGGGACCTGGAGCTCATCCTTGTGCGGCAAGGAGCTCCACCGGCGGGCAGAAGTGCGCCCTGCCAACTGGGGAGAGCCTGCTCATGCAGAGCCTGGTCCAGGTGTTCGGCGACGAGTTCGCCAGCCACTTCGGCAGGTCGTGTCCCCTGCCCCGCGAGCTGCCCTTCCACAAGATCGTCGATTGGGATGCGTCGGCGGGACGGTTCGCCTACGACCTGGCGTACGCAAAGAAGCAACCCGACTGGACATATCTTTCCTGACCGGCTCTTCCTCCAGCTGCTGGAGGACCTGGACCTGCCCACCCAGGCGGCGCGGCTGGACGTGCCGGTGGACCTGGTCACCGGCCACGACAGGATGTCCGGTGCGGAGCTGGTGGAGCGCTACGGCGCGTGCTCCAGGCCCCGCAAGGAGCTGGCGTCGTTCCAATGCTCCGGCCACCCGCCCTGCTTGGAGGAGTCTGAACGCTTCAACCGGTGGATGGTGGACGTCGTCCTCGCAGAGCCCAGCCGACCCCGGAAGCCGGAACACGCCGGAGCCGGCTACCAGCATCTGCGGAGAGGGGTGGCGGGACGTATCCCGCGCTGTCAGCGCTCCGCCACGCTAATGCGCAGCAGCTGGGCCGGGCGCTTGCCCGGCCGTGCCCCATAGGCAGCGACGCCGACCGCGACGGCGAGCATTGGTGCGGCACGGGTGCCGAAGAACGCCGAGACGTCGTCCAAGAAGGTGAGCCCGGTAGCGCCAAAGCCCAGCGCGAACGCCACCAGCTGCAGCCGCTCCGCGGCGACGCCGCCCTCCAGCTGGGCGGCCCGGTAGCCGCGTGAGCCCAGGGCCTCCAGGGTTGGCTCGAGCTGTGCGCAGTGAAAGGCGGTCGCGGCCGAGTCGCCGCAGAGGTCCTGCCCGAGGCAGAGCGAGCGTGTGCGGTTGCGCTCTGCCCCGGCTCGGAGCAGCTGGAAATCGCCCTCGCTCCACCGATAGGCCCCTGGCATCAGCCCCTCCACCGCGTGCACGGCCAGGAGGTGCTCGAGCAGCGTCGCGTGCGGTGGGACGAAATCGCCGGGGACGGGTCGGGTGGCAGCCGCCATCGCCCAGCGGAGCGCGCCGCGGGGCACCGGGTGCCGCGCGAAGCGCCGCGTCGAGCCCCTGCGCAGGATCACCGCCTCGATCGTGTCCGTGGCAGCGCGAGCCTGGCCGGCGTCGCCCGCAGAAAGCGTCCGGGTCGCAGGCTGGGCCCCGAGCCTGCTGGCCTGGTTGCGCCAGGCTGCGACCGCCTCGGCGCTGGGGAGCTCGCCGGCGCGCTGGGCGGCGGTGACCAGGGGGGAGCCACGCGGCGAGCGTGACAGCGGCCACGTCCTCGGGCTGATGGGCTCAAGCGGCGGGCTGCCGGTTGCCTCCGCGACCGCGGGCGCCTCAACGGTCACCAACGCAAGCGGGTACTCCTCTGGCTCGCCGAGGCCGACCAAGCCCGAGACCTCCTCGTCGACGAAGCCGAGCAGCACGCGCGTCCTCAGGCCGGCCGCGGCGGCCAACGCCAGCAGGTTGGCCACGATCGCGCCCGCGTCCCAGAACAGGTGGCGGTACCCGCGCTCACGGTACTTCCAGGTCGTACGCCAGGGGATGCCCGTGAGCACGAGGCACAGCGGCAGGCCAGCGATGGCCGGCTCCGCGGCGGACCCGGCCAGGCCGGATCGGAAGTCCCCGTCTCTGAGCCGACGCAAGGCGAACTCGGCCGGCTCGAAGTGGTACACCCCGGCGCGCAGGTCGGGAAGGGGGCCGCAGACGGCGTACAGCTCGGTCGGGTACAGGGCGCCGGCCGAGGGTGCCGCGCGGAACAGGACCCCGTGCAGGATCCGGGTCACGCCGGCGGAGAAGCACAGCAGGCGTGCCAGGCCGGCGAGGTCAAGCACCGACGCCGCTGCCGAGACGTGGCCGGACAGCACCTCGGCAGCGGGCACGCTGCTCTCCGGCAGCTCGCGCGGCAACGGCAGCGGCTCCAGGTCGGGGTAGATCTTGAACGGGAAGGGGTGGTTGCCCCAGTCGAGGCCGTGCGGCCCGGCGCGGATGCGCTGCCAGGTGTGTTTGGTGCGTTCGTGGAACTCGGCGGCAGCGTCAGAAACGTTCATCGGGACGGCTGGTGGCCAAAGCAACCGGGACGCCCACCCAGGTTGCCGGAGCGGCCGCACGCCTGCATGGTATGCAGCTAAACGATACCAGACGACAGCTCAGCAGGTGAGACGCAGCGCGGCCGGCCGCTGGTCAGCCACGAGGTCGTGGTACAGCTCATCCGGACGACCACTACCCGAACGGGCCTGAAGGTTCGGGCCGAACTCGACCCGGGCTCCTACCGACCGGGCATCAAGGTCACCGACGCCGAACTCGCCGCCATGCCACTCACCCGCCATGCCGTCCACGGCGAGTGGAACTACGATCACCCCTTCACCATCGAGCCGCTAATCCCAACCATCATGATTCGTGCACGCGCCTTTGGGGGGTCCCGGCGCGCCCTCCTGGTGGAACGTCCCTGAGGTGAGTTGACGGACCGGGGCTGACGCGGATGGCGCATGCCGCTTGTGCCGCCGGATCGGACGTCGTGGAGGTCAGTGTGCCTGCTGTCGCAGGCACAGGGGTGCCACGCGTAACTGGCCGTTGACCCGCTCGCGCGGGCTTGGCCTGAGCGGCCCGCCTTGACGGGGTGGGGTGGTGGTGGTAGCAGGGGGTCCTGGGCGGCGACAGCAGGTCGACTGGCGCTCGGAGGCTGTCTGCACGGGATGGAGGCTGGCAGTGACCTACGTCATCATTGGGCCATGCATTGACGTCAAGGACAGGTCCTGCGTCGAGGAGTGTCCCGTCGACTGCATCTACGAGGGCGACCGCATGCTCTACATCCACCCCGACGAGTGCGTGGACTGCGGCGCCTGCGAGCCCGTCTGTCCGGTGGAGGCCATCTTCTACGACGACGACGTGCCGGCGCAGTGGAAGGAGTTCACCGCCGCCAACGCCGCGTTCTTCACCGAGGGCGAGGAGCCGCTCGGCTCCCCGGGCGGGGCGGCCAACGTCGGCGCTGTGCTGCGCGACGCCGAGTTCGTCGCCGGCTATCAGGTCCCAGCGCCCTAAGCTGCGGCCTTCGCCTGCACGCCGCTGGGCTGGCCCCGCGGCGGTCGGGTCGGCCGTGCCGGTCAGGGGCTGGCCGGCTCATGTGCACTGCTGGGCGCATGCCTGGACCGGCGAGAGGGTCAGCCGCCGATGTAGGACATCTCGATCGAGGCCGGCCGGACCGGCAGGGCGGCGCGCAGCTCGGAGTAGCGGTCGCCACGTCCCCGCCAGATGCGGGTCAGCGCCGCGCGGAGGTCGTCGTTGCTGGCGCCCTGGCGCAGCAGGACCCGCAGGTCGTGCCCGGCGCCGGCGAACAGGCAGGTGTAGAGCTTGCCGTCGGTCGACAGGCGCGCGCGGGTGCAGTCGCGGCAAAACGGTTGGGTGACCGAGGCGATCACGCCGATCTCCCCCTGCCCGTCGCGGAAGCGCCAGCGGCGGGCGACCTCGCCGCGATAGTTCGGCCCGGCCGGCTCCAGGGGCAGCTCGGCGTCGATGCGGCCGATGACCTCGGCGGCGGGCACGACGTCGTCCAGGCGCCAGCCGTTGGTGGTGCCCACGTCCATGTACTCGATGAAGCGCACGACCAGGCCGTTGGCGCGGGCGAAGCGGGCGAGGTCGGCCAGGCCGTGGTCGTTGACGCCCCGCTTGACGACCGTGTTGAGCTTGACCGGCGAGAACCCGGCCTTCTGGGCGGCGGCGATGCCCTCCAGCACCCGCGCCAAGGGCACGCCCCTGTCGTTCATCGCGCGGAACACACCGTCGTCCAGCGAGTCGAGGCTGACCGTCACGCGCGACAGGCCCGCCTCGCGCAGCGCCCGCGCCTTGCCGGCCAGCAGCGTCCCGTTGGTGGTCAGGGCCAGGTCGCTGATCCCCTCGACGGCGGCGAGCATGGCGACCAGCCGTTCCAGGTCGCGGCGCACCAGTGGCTCGCCGCCGGTGAGCCGCACCTTGGTCACGCCCAGGGCGGCCGCGGCGCGCACCACCCGGGTGATCTCCTCAAACGACAGGATCTCCGCGCGGGGCAGGAAGGCGTGGTCGCGGCCGAAGATCTCCTTGGGCATGCAGTACGGGCAGCGGAAGTTGCACCGGTCGGTGACCGAGACCCGCAGGTCCCGCAGCGGGCGGCCGAGGCGGTCTCCCACCCCACTGGTAGGCTCGCCCCTAGCGGGACGGCTCGGATCGGGCGGAACGACCGGCCCACGACCTTGCACCGCGACACCTCCCATCCAGGCGCGACCGCTCACCAAGACCGCCGCCGCGCAGCCGCACACCAGCGATGCGGCCAGCTTGACCCCCGACAACCGCCGAAGCTCCGCGCCACGGCCCGTACCGGTGCGGCCATGCGTGGGGACATGGAGGACCTGGCACGGCGGCTCGCAGGAGCGGCGGGCGGCCAGTCGAGGTGATCCGACAGCGTGGTCCTCCATGCCCAAGCGCCCGGGCGGGGGGCACTTCGTTCACGATGCCGGTGCAGCCGTGCGGGGTGGTTGGGTGGGCTGTGCGGCAGCGCCGCGGACCCACCAGCGGGCACGGCCCCGGCGGGCCAGAGCGGGTTGCGTGGCCTCGGCCTGGGGCAGGGTGTTGGCGACCGGGTCGACCACGGTGGCCCGGTCAAGCCGGAGCCGGTCGCCGGTCATCGACCCGAGCTCGGCGAGCGCGGTGACCAGGGCCGCCTGCGCGGCCATGGCCCGGGCGGCCACGCCGGGGGCGACGGTGGCGTAGGCGGGCGCGAAGGCGGACCCGCAAAGCGGACACCGGAAGCCGTCGCTGGGCTGGACCAGCTGGACAAGCAGCAGCGCCCGGCCGCAGGACCCACAGCGAGCGTTGATGCTCATCGGGTCGCCCTCCTTGGCGTGTCCTCGTCGGTTGTCTGCTGGGCGTGTTGACGTCCTCGGGTGGTCGCGGTGGTGGTGGTCGGTGGTGCCCCGAGCGCTGGTCGGTGGGGGGCGCGCCGTGCCTGCTCG
>DASYUT010000011.1 GCA_036000965.1 Actinomycetes bacterium | reverse complement strand
CCACCAGCGCCTCGGGGACACCGTCGATGCCCTGGCCAGCGCGCTGTACGGCCACCTGACCCACGAGGAGCGCGACGTGCTGCCGCTGATCGACCAGTCCCTCACCCAGGCCGAGTGGCGGGCGTTCGGCAACGACCAGCGCCGCAGGACCGGTATCCGCAGTGGCGCCCAGCTGTTCCCGTGGCTCCTGGATGAGGCCACCCCCGAGCAGGTCAAGGCGGTCCTTGGGGAGCTCCCGCCGCCGCTGCGGGTGGTCTACCGGCGGATCTGGCAGCCCCGCTACGCCCGCCACGACCACTGGGAGCCATCCACACAGACATAAGCCCCAAGGCGACCAAGCAGCTCCCGATCCGGTGAGACTGCTTGGGGTTCCCAGCGACCGGCAGTACCGGCCGCCTGCTCGTTCGAGCCGACGCTCAGCGTCGGCACAACCTGACTGCGGTCGTCGGCAACTCCGACGTCGTCACCGTCCACCGTGAGGCGCTGGAGGCGGTCGGTGGCAACGTGCCGCAGGGACAGATCAAAGGATGGTGCCATGCGAATCGAGTCCTCGGTCACTTCCGTTTCGTGGCTCCCGCTGGGAGCCGTCCAGGCCCTGCCCGAGCTCGCCTTCGCCAGCGGGGTCGCCCACTACGACCCGCCGCCCCCCGACCAACTCCACGACCCAGCGGGTCTGCTGGCCAGGGGCGGGGCCCGCTTCGTCAACGAGCTGCGCGCCTTCATCGAGGTGGAGGATGGGCGCATCGCTGCCCACGGACACCTGGGCCAGGGCCACATCGGCAGCACCACCCTTCGGCTGGCGTCCGCCGGGGTGACCTTCCCGGGGGCGGCCTTCCCTGACCTGCGTCCACGGCCACAGGTGGGGCACGGCTGGGTGCGCTTTGCGCAGACCGCGGGCGGCCGCACCGGCGTGGCTGCGCCCCATCTGCTGCGCCGCAGGCCGTTCGTGCAGCTGGCTGCGCCAACGGTGTGGACGACGCTGTCACTCACCATCCACACCGACGGCCGCTCCGACTTCCAGGTAATCGGCGCCAGCCCGTTCCCGCGGCACTGGATCTACGACCACACCGGCCGGCTGGTCGCCAAGAGCGGCCTGATCGACTTCCAGACCTGGTATCGGCAGTCGTTCGGGCACCACACGCCGTGGGGTGGCGAGCAGTCGCCAGCGCTGGTGACCGCGGTGGAGTCGGCCATGGAGCGGCAGCTGTCAGCCGTCATCATCGGTTCCCACCCGCAGTTTGTCCGGCTCCAGCCGGGCGAGCACCTGGTCGAGCAGGGTGAGCCTGGCGGCAGGCTGTTCTTGCTGTTCGACGGGGTGCTGTTGGTGCTGCGTGACGGCCGGCCGGTGACCGAGGTCGGGCCGGGTGCCGTCCTGGGAGAGATGGCCCTGCTGGATGGGGGGCGGCGCACGGCCACCCTGCGGGCGGTCACGCCCTGCCGGGTCGCGGTCGTGCCGGGCGACCGGGTCGAGCGGGGCATGCTGGAAGCGGTGGCAAGGCACCGCCACGACGAGACCGCTGCCTGAGCGACCGGCGTCGTCTGCCGGTCCGATGAGTCGATGTACTGTCACGCGTCGATTGGCGGAGCGTTCTCGGTACGATCACCAGACCCCACCGATCCAGGTGTCGAGACGATCCTGCACCTCGCGCAGGCGCTCCACCAGGCTCTTGAGCATGCCGACCGCGACCTTCGGGTTCTCCAGCAGGAAGGCCTGCAGGCCGTGGGCGGGGATCCGCAACGCCTCGACCGGTTCCACGGCCTTGACGGTCGCCTCGCGCCGCTCGCTGGCCAGCACCGCCATCTCGCCGAAGAAGTCGCCCCGCTCCAGCCGGTGGAACCGCCCGCCGACGTCCACCTCGGCGGCACCCGACACGATGATGTACATCGCGTCGCCCGGGTCCCACCGTTCGACGATCGCCTGGCCACGCTCGAACGAGACGCGCTGCCTGCAGCCAAGGACCTTCTGGAGATCCTCGCGGTCCAGCCCCGCAAACAGCGGCGTGCGCTCCAGGGCCGCGATCCCAACCGTCATCTCGTCCATGGCGTCCTCCGGCTCGCCGTCGGGCGGTGCAGAGAGGATCTCACGTGCCGCGGGCCTCCAGCACCCGTACCGGACGGGCGATCCCCTTGAGCCGCAGCCTGCCGAGCTCCACGAAGCTCACGCCCGTGGGCGAGGCCGACTCGACCACGCTGTCGCTGACCAGGACCTGCCCCGCGCCGGCGCGGGCGGCGATCCGGGCGGCCAGGTTCACGGTGCGGCCGAAGTAGTCGCCACCCTGGACCACCACCGGCCCGGCCGCCACCCCGACATGCCCCGGCGGCAGGCCGGCCTGGGGGAGCTGCTCCACCATGCGCAGCGCCGACAGCACCGCCCCCGCCGGCTCCCGGAAGTGGACCATCACCCCGTCGCCCAGCCACTTCACCGGCACCCCGCCGTGCTCGCGCGAGAACCGATCGACCAGCACCGCCAGGGATGCGGCCAGCTCGGCCGCGGCCCGGTCGCCCTGCTCTTCGGTGAGCCGCGTGTAGCCCACCAGGTCCAGGAACGACATCGCCGGGACCCGCCCGGGCCGCCCCAGCACCCCCGCCGCTTCGAGCTCGCTCTCGATGCGCTCGACCAGGTCCTCGGTCCACACCAGCTCCTGCTGCCTGCGGTAGATGGCCAGCAGCGCGGGGTCTGCCAGCGGCAGGAAGTCGACGCTCAGCTGGGCGGCCACCTCCATGGCCGTCCGCTGGTCGGCGCCGGACGCCAGCACCGCCCCCTCGAACCGCGCGTGGTAGATGTCGGCCCAGGCCGCGGCGACCAGCCGCAGGCCCTCCGCGTGGGCCCGGCCGAGCCGGGTCGTCCAGGCCAGGTCGAAGAGCCCACTGGAAAAGCCGAGCCGCAGCAGCGGCACGATCTCCAGCTCGTCCTCCCTGATCGGCTCGTCGGGTGCCATCCGGGCAAAGCCCATGGACTCCAGGGCGCTGCCGAGCGTGTCCAGCGGGATGCCTGTCTCCTGGCTGACCTGCCGGTAGGTCCGCGCCGAGTGCACCGCCCACCGCCGGTACGGGGCGGCCTCCAGGAAGCTGAACGACAGCCGGCCCGCCCGGATCGCCGACGCGATCCCGTCCATCGGCAGCCCGGCCCGCTCGCACGCCGTGGCCAAGCGGACCTTCTGCGCGTCGGCCGCCAGGAACGGGCCAGCTCCGTCCCTGGCCACCAGGATGCCCAGGCCGACCAGGCGGTCGACCTCGGCCTCCGTCACGCCCGCCAGGTCGGCCAGCTCGGATGCCGACAGCGCACCCATCTCCGTCTCCATGGCGCCGCCATCCTAGACCGAATCCAGGTGCGCTGTGACCCTCAAATATGGGCCTCTGAGCTGCTGGAACGGCCCCATGCGATACGCTTGGTTGTCGGCCCGGCGATCTGTAGGCAGCGCCGTCAGCGAGCGCTCGGCAGCCCTCCTCCCGCCGTCTTGGCCGCGGCCAAGCCGCCCTGGGTGCCCGGTGATCATGCCGGTAGACTCGGGCCAGGAGATGTGCGGTGTTCCAGCAGCAGGTTCCATTCGTCGGCCGGGATGCGGATCTCCGGCTGCTCGAGCTCGTCATGGGCCGCGCTGCGGCGGGGGCCGGCAGCGTCGTGCTGATCTCCGGCGAGGCGGGGATCGGCAAGACGCGGCTGTGTCAAGAGCTCAGCCGCTCCCACCGGGGCCGAGGTGGTCTGGTCCTGCTGGGACGGGCCTTCCCTGAGGAGGCGGCGCTGTCGTTTGGCGCCGTCGCGGATGCGCTCAGGGCGGCCAGGCGAGGCGAGCCGCCGCTGTGGCAGGCAGCGTTGGCCCGGGCGTCGGTGTTGTGGGCGGTCGCACCCGAGTTGGCTGCGACGCGGGAGGTGGAGCGCCGCTCCTTCGACCATCCGGTGCTGTTCGAGGCGTTGCTGGACACCGTGGACGAGGCCGCCGGTGACCGCGTGACGCTGTGGGTCTTGGAGGACCTGCACTGGGCGGACGAGGCGACGTGGGAGTTTGTGCGGTATGCGGCGCGGCGGGTTGCGGCGATGGGTCTGGTCCTGGGCGTCACCTACCGTGAGGAGGAGATCGGTGCGGCCCACCCCTGGTGGGCGAGCCTGGTCCGGCTGCAACGGGATCCCAGCGTGCTGCGTGTCTCGCTTGAGCGGCTGTCGGCTGCGGACGGGGAGCGGCTGGTCCGCGCCCTGGTGCCGTCGCTGCCGCAGGGGCTGGTGGGCACGATCGTCCAGCGAAGCGCCGGCACGCCGCTGCTGGTCGAGGAGCTGGCGAGCCTGGCCGCACGTTCGGGTGCGCTTCCGGCCCTGCCGGACATCGTGCGGGCCACCGTCCAGGAGCGGGCGCAGCGTCTGGGCCCTGCCGCACGCGACCTGCTGGAGGTGGCGGCGGTGGCCGGCCTGGAGGTGGACCAGGACCTGCTCGGGTCCTTGCGGCCTGAGCCGCCAGCGGATGCGCTGGTGTGGGCGGGGCTGCTGGAGCGGGAGGATGGGCGTCTGCGCTTCCGCCATCCGCTGCTGCAGGAGGCGGCCTACCAGGCTGTCCCGCCCGAGCGACGGCGCGCCATCCACCAGGAGCTCGCCGAGGCGCTGGCCCGCAGCGGCGCGCACCCGGTCGAGCGCGTCGCCGGCCACCTGGAGCGCGCCGGGCAGCCTCAGGCCGCGCTGTCGGTCCTCGAGGGGGACGCCGAGGAGGCATGGAAGGCCGGGAACGTGGGCCACAGCGCCACGCTGCATCTTGCAGCGCTGCAGCTGGCTCGCAGGCATGCATCGCTGGTCCCCCGCCGGGCTGGTCTGGAGGAGGCGGCGATCCGCGAGCTGTTTTTGGCAGGGCGCTGGACGGAGCTTGATCCGCTGGTCCGGGACGCCTGGTCCCGGCGCGATCGTCTGCCCCTGCACGAGCGGGCATGGCTGGCGAACGTGCTGGCTGTGCACTTGTTCTGGACGGGCGCCGTCGGCGAAGCGCTGGCCCTGATCGAGCAGGAACTGGCGCATCTGGAACACCACGACGCGCTCGATCAGGGGGCCATGCTGCTCGCCCAGGCCGGATTCGTCGCCGGGTTCCTCGGCGATGACCAGCAGGCCCGGCGGCACACCGAGCGGGCACTGGAGATCGCCCGGCGCACCAGCGACGTGGAGGCCGAGTGCCGCGCGCGATACACCCACATCTACATCGGCTACCAGCAGGATCGCGACCGGCAGGCCGCCATCGCCCGATCCCATGACACCGCCGCCTTCGCCCGCGCGCACGGTCTGACCGCCAGCGAGGCGACCGCCCTGTTCTCTGTGGCGCAGTACACGGCGACGATCGAGGACGCCGAGGCGGCCCAGCAGGCCGCGGAGCGCGCCGGGGCCTGGGACTACGCGAACCTGGCGCAGCTGCTGTGGGGTACCGTCCTGCTGTTGCGGGGACGGGCCGACGACGCCGAGGCCATTTTCGTGCGCGTGGGTCCGGAGATCCGGTTCTCAAGGCCGGCCTCACCCGTCCCCTGGGTCGACGCCGCTGAGGCATTCCTGCACCTGCACCGGGGCGATCTGGAGGAAACCCGGCGGATCCTGCACCGACCCGGCGCGAGTCAGGCCGCCCGCAGTACCGTTCGGGTTGCCGATCGCGCTGCGGCGCTGGGATGGCTGGCGTGGGAGGAAGGTCGGTGGGAGGAGGCCGCCGAGCAGCTGGCCCACTCGATCGATTCCTGGGTCGGCGGCTGGCAGCTCATGGTCGGGGGCCCCATGTTCCTGCCATTGCACGTCGACGCGCTCCTGCGGCTGGGCCGGCTCGCCGATGCGACGACCATCGTCGAGGCGGCGGCGTCCAGCCAGCGCGAGCCGCCGCGGTTCTTCGCTGCGGCGCTGGCCGTGGCCCGGTTCCGGCTTGGACCAACGCCCGAGCGGGCGGCCCAGGCCCAGTCGCTGTCGACCGCGGCGCCGTGGCCGTGGCTTGGCGCGCTGGTTGGGTGCTGGCGCGGTGAGCTGCTCGGGGACCAGCAGGCGGCGCAGGCCGCGCGTGCGCTGTTCGAGCGGATCGGCGCCGACCTTGGCGTCCAGCGGACAGAGCGGGTCCTGCGACGCCTGGGTGTGTGGCCGCCCAGCGACGCTGGCGCGGCCGGCCCGCTGTCGCCTCGCGAGCTGGAGGTGGCCGGACTGGTGGCCGAAGGCCTGTCCAACCCCGCGATCGCGCGGCGGCTGTACCTGAGCCGCCCGACCATCGCCCACCACGTGGCGCACATCCTGACCAAGCTGGGCTTTGCCTCACGGGCACAGATCGCCGCGTGGGTGGTCCAGCAGCGCAGCGGCGGGGGTGGCTGACCGCCGACCGCGGCCCGGCCGCATGGTCCAGCTGGACCATTCGCCTAGCCGGCTGGGCGAATGGTCCACCCAGCCGATGTGGACGGGCCCTTGCCGATGCCACCGTGGCCTTGCACAACAGCTTGGCGGTCAGGACCCACGACCGCCGCCCAGCGGTCGGAACACCGCCGACCCGGGCACTTGGCGTGGAGCGGATCCTCGGCCGCCCCGCGCGGACCTACGCCCGGTGGGCCGCCGACCACGCCGACGCCTTCCGGGCACCCGGCTCCTGACCCAACCTGGTCGAACCGGTGCAGGCCCCGGTCGCCACGAGACAGGAGACCATGGAGATGGACGACTCGCTCGACATGATCGTGATCGGAGCAGGGCCGGCCGGGGAGAAGGCGGCGGTCCAGGCCGCCTTCTTCGGCAAGCGCGTGGCCGTGGTGGACAGGGCCGCAAGCCCCGGGGGGTCGGCGGTTCGCAGCGCCGGAGTCCCCACGATGGCGCTGCGGGAGACGGCCAGCTACCTCACCGGGTTCCGCAGGCGAGACACCTACGGGCTGAGCCTGCAGCTGCTTCCCTCGCTGGCCCTGGAGCGGCTCCTGGCCCGGACCGCCGAGGTGATCGCGACCAGGACGGAGTCGGTCCGGGCGAACCTGGACCGGCACGGGGTCCAACTGCTCCGCGGCCAGGCCAGGCTGGGGCCCGGTCCCTCGGTGCTCGTGCGGTCCAACGGCGGCTCCGAGCACACCTTCCGGGCCGGCGTGATCCTGATCGCCACCGGCTCGAGACCGCTCCGTCCGCCCGAGATCCCCTTCGACGACCCGGATGTGCACGATTCGGAGAGCATCATCGGGCTGGACCGGATCCCCAGGTCGATGGTGGTCATCGGCGGCGGCCCTGTGGGGTGCGAGTACGCCTCGGTGTTCACGGCGCTGGGTGTCGAGGTGACCCTGCTGGATGTGGCCGATCGCGTGCTGCCGTTCATGGACACCGAGATCTCCGACGTGCTGGCCGGGGCGTTTGCTGGCATGGGGATGCGGCTGGTGCTCGGATCGGGGGCGGGCAGGGTCGCGCGGGTCGGCGGGGAGCTGCGGGTCACGCTGGCCGGCGGGGAGCGCCTGCATCCGGAGAAGGTGTTGTTCGTGGCGGGGCGGGCGGGCAGCACCGAAGGCCTCGGGCTCCAGGAGGCCGGGGTGAAGACCGATGCCCGGGGACGGATCGTGGTGGACGATACCTACCGAACGACGGCCGAGGGGGTCTACGCGGCCGGCGACGTGATCGGCCCGCCGGCGCTGGCGTCGGTCTCCATGGAGCAGGGGCGCGTGGCGGCCACCCACGCCTTTGGGATCCCCTTCAAACCGGCCCTGGACCCCCTGCCCCCCTACGGCGTCTACGCCATCCCCGAGGCTGCGATGGTGGGGATGACCGAGCAAGCGGCCAGGGGGGCGGGCATCGACTGCGAGGTGGGGCGGGGATGGTTCCAGCACAGTCCCCGGGCCCAGATCGCCGGGGCGACGGAGGGGCTGATCAAGCTGGTCTTCCGGCGCGACGACCGTCGCCTGCTCGGGGTCCACATCGTCGGCGAGATCGCCGGGGAGCTGATCCACCACGGCCAGGGCGCCATCGGCTCCGGCGAGCCCATCGACACCTTCATCGACCGGACCTTCAACCTCCCCACCTACAGCGAGACGTACAAGTACGCCGCCTATGACGGGCTGCAACGACTCGAGGGCAAGCAGCCATGACCGGGTCCGCAGCCCCACACCCGCCTGGACGACCTCGTCCCCGACGGTCCCAGCACGAGCAAGGCATGTTTCGACAGCGGAGGAGTCACCGCGGAACGGCTCATCCTGGTGTGCGCGAAGGCTGTGGACCCAGCCCAATGATCGGTCGATCGGCAGCGCGAATGAGCGAGCTGCTGGCGGTCCTTCTCTCGAGGACGGGGAGCCAGACGGCGGCGCGAAAGCGGCCTGCCTCGTAAGCTACCAGTTGCGGGTTGGATCCATCCCGTTGCACCCGACGGCAGACGTCGATCACACCGGCGGCGGACCACCTCAGTGCGCGGAAAACGGTCGGCGGGTTTCCAAGGCCACGTCGGGATATTGTGCCGCCGGGCCATCGAGCAGTGTCGCCGGCCGGCCCTTCAGGTGGCGGTCGAAGAACGCCAGCGGGTACGCACTGATGATGCGGTGCGCCCGTTGCGCGCCGATCGGCCCGGTGATGCCCGTCAAGGGCATGAGAGGCGAAACCAGCGGGTAGTCGGTCAGGTTGAGGTGGAACATGCCGCGCACCCGCACGAAGTAACCATCTCCCGGCAGGCTCTGGAATACCGCCCGCATGGTGGTCTGGTGTTCATCGATTTCTGTCTTTGGCCAACCTTCGAGCCGCATGGTTTCGGCATCCCGGGTGATCCACATCGTTGGCTGCTGCAAGCCGGCCTGGACCACGTCGGTCGGCATGGGAGCATCCAGCACCAGGCAGGCCCGCAAGCGTGGCTCCAGCCGGCAGGTTTCGGCGCCCACGATGCCGCCCAGCGAGATGCCGAAGATGCCGGCACGCTGCAGGTCCAGCCGCCCGGTCAGGATGCCGTTTGGGTCGGCTTGGTTCAGGGCGGCGAGCTGATCCAGCGTGAGGCGGGCGTCTTGCGCCAGATAAGGCACGATGCCGTCGTTGAATGTCTGGCCGTTAAGTGTCGGCGCTGTTTCGACCGGGGTGTAGCTCGCCCGGACCAGGGGCTTCATTTGGTCCCGCGACAGCCCGACCGCCTGGCGTCCATCCGGGAAGACCACCAACGCGGCGGCATACGGCTGATCGATGGCCGCGACGATGTAGCCGTGCGAGACCAGCTCCTCGACCTGGAAGGTGTTGTGCTGGCGGAGGCCGGAAAACCCGTGCAAGAAGATCAGCGCCGGGTAGCTGGCCTGGTCAGCTGCCACGGGCGCGGACGGGATCGCGTTGGTGGTGATGTATTTAAAGTGCCCGAAGGCGAACCCCGGCAGATGGAACGCCCGCGCCAGCGCCGGCGCAACAGCATCAGCATCCTGGATGTAGGCGGCGCGCGGCGCTGATGGGTCTGCCTTGGCGGGATACCAGAGCTGCACCATCAGCTCACGACGGTCATGCGGGTCGGCGGTGAAGACCTCCGGACGGCCAGCATCCACCCAGTGGTAGGTCACCGTGCCAATCGCATATTGCCCGGTCGGATGCGGGAAGCCGAACACGGGGAGAACGATCGGCAGCGCGACAGCCACCGCCAGCCCGAGGACGCCCAGCCCGACACCCAGGCCGGCGGCAAGCCGCCTGGTCCGGCTTCGTCCGGTGGGCCTGCCCGCCGGTTTGACGGTCTGCAGCAGCCAGACCAGGAAGAACAGCCCGGCCAGCGCGTACGCCGGGACCAGCTGCCAGCGCGGACCCTCCACCAGCAGCTGCGCGCCCATTGCCAGCAGCACGATCGGCGCCGCACGCCGCAGCCCGCGTGCCCTGCCGGGCAACGGGACCACCAACAGCAAGAAGGCCACCAGATCGGCAACCAGCAGCAGGATCTCAAGAGGTCTCATCTTCCCAGCTCCTCAGTGGCCGCCACGTTCCGGTCTCGTCTCGGCAACCTTGCCGATCCGGTAGCACGCACATTGCTGCCTGGGTCATCCCTGCCGAGCAGCTCGAGCAGTGCCGGAACGACCCGCTCGTAGGCATCCTCCTGGACGAAGTGGCCGGCATCTGGCACCCGCGTCACCACGGCATGGGGGAACGTGCCCAGCCACAGCTCGTCCAGGACTGCAGGCGTGAAGGCAGCGTCCTTCATGCCCCAGGCTATGCCGACGGGCTTGTCCCGGAAATGGCGTTCGAGCCCGTCCTCCAGCTCGCCCCAGAAGTGCGAGACGGGATCGCTCGGACCGGTGGGAATCTCCCGCAGGAAGATCAGCACCCCGGTACGGCTCGCTGCGGTCGGGTTCGGCGCGAGGTACGCCCGCTTGATCTCGGGGGTCAGCCGGTCACGGTGCACGATGCCGAACCTGAACAGGAAGAAGCGCCGGACGACGTCGAGCCGCTTCACCAGGAGCGGGCCGGTACCTCGATTCCGGAAACAGCTTGATCGGAAGCGGGAGTTTGATCTCCTCGCGCCGTCGATGGGCGATGGTGTTGAGGATGAAGAGACCGCGGAGGCGCTCCGGGTGGTGGATGGCCCAGTACAGGCTGTTCATGCCCCAGTCATGGGGCACCAGAGTCGCATCCCGAAGGTCGAGCGACTCAAGCAGCTGCTCCGTCCGTTCGGCATGACGCCGGATCTTGTAGACCTCCGGCCGGTCCGGCTTGTCGGAGCGCCCGGCACCGAGGAGGTCGGGAACGATCACCCGATAGCCGGCCTCGACCAGCGGCCCGATGAAGTTGCGGTACAGGTAACCCCATGACGGGTTGCCGTGCACCAGCACGACCGGGGGCGCGTCACGCGGGCCCTCGTCGACGTAGTGGAGCCGGCCGTCAGGGGAGTCGAACCACCTGGGCTCGTAGAGCCAGGTGCCGCCGAAGGTCCAGTCAAGTCTGCTCATGTGGGTCGCCTTTCGGTTCGTCGGGTCCAGGCCTGCGACGTAGTCACCAAGGCTGGGACCGATCTGCCGGTCACTTCGGCGCGGCTACCGACCGGCTGCGGCCCGCGTTGGCGTTGTGGCGCGGTCGGTCGCTGGCGGGGTGAGGAACCAACGCCAAGTTGCGCGCGCCGTGCGCGCACCGGCGTCACCGCGCGCGGTGCCTCCCGACAGCGGGCGGATCATCACGGTGAACTTCTTGATGCGGCCGTGCTCGTCGTCTTCGAGCAGGCTCACGCCTTGGACCAAGCGATCGCGGACCCGGGCCTGGAACACCAGCGCGGTGCGTGGCCCATCGCGGAACTCCCGCGTGAAGGCCTGGAAGGTCGCGACCATGGCCTCCAGCAGGCGGCTCACCTCGGCGCGTCCGACGATGGGCCGGGGGACCGCCGGGCCGCGAAAGACGACCTCCGGGCTGAGCGTGGCCACCATCGCCTCGACGTCCCCGGCCTCCAGCGCACGGCGGAAGGGGTGGGGCTGGGTCATGTCAGGCTCCGATCTGACTCCACCGTCTCCGGTGCCATCGTCTTGTTGACTGCTTTCCCGTCAGCTCTGGAAGGCGCGGCATCGCGGCTTGGAAGCTGTGCGGACACGGTGGCATCGGGAGGGCCCGCCCACATCGGCTGGGCGGACCATTCGGCCGGGCGGCTGGCCGAATGGTCCAGATGGACCATGCAGCCGGACCGCGGCCGGCGGTCATCCACCCCCGCCGCTGCGCTCGCACCGAGACGGCCCTGCAAGGCCCCTCCGTGATGCTTGGCACGCCTGGGCAACTCAGGCAGATCGAAGGGCAGGCGACGCCGGGAATGCCATACGAGGCTGGCATCCCGCCCGGCGCCTTTGCCCTCTGCCGGGGCCTCCCGGGCCTGCCCCTCCCGCACCCCTGCTGTGCCCCTCCCGCACCCCTGCTGTGCCCCTCGCGTGCCCCTGCCGTGCCCTACCGAGGGCACACAAAGCATGGGAACACGCACGACCTGTGGGTTCTCATGGTTTTTCCCAGCGTCAGCTCGTCGTTGAAGGCACGTTCGAGCCTCGCCGACCAGCCGACCTGGGTTGGGCACGACGGTGATCGCTCGGCCGGCCACCACGCGGGCGGCCGTGAAGGCCTGTGGTACTCGGGAAGCTCCTCCAGCCGCCGCAACCGCGCGCTCATCGGTCGGGCGACGAACGCCGCAGCCCGTTCGGTGATCGTCCACAGGAGCAGGTAGGTCGCCTGGAGCTGGAAGAAGCGCTCGAACAGCTATGAGGCCGGCGGAGCCCAGGTCTCTCGTTAGCCTCATGAGCCACCCGCTGCACGGGTCGCCATAGTCGTAGCCCGACTCCACTTGCTCATGAGGGAAGTGTCGCAGGGTCACCGGCGGGTGGGAGGATCAAGCGAGCTGCATTCGGGAGCGGCGGGACCGGACGGAGGAACACGATGAGCGACAGTCCCGTGGTCAACGAGTACGACTACCGCAACTGCCAGTCGCTGTTTCTGTCGCGGTCGGGAGTCTGAAGCCGGACAGCGAGCAGTAGGTCGGCGGCGAGGATCTGGTGGCGTACCACCTCCCAGGAGGCGCGGAGGGTGTCCATCGGCAGCGGACGCTTGGAGCCCCAGGCGCTCCGCCAGTTGGACGGGTTGATCATGCCGGGCAGTTGTACCGGCGGCCGGGGAGGCGGGGGTCGGCCGTGTCCGCGCGGCGTGCCGGAACGAATTCGACCCAGTAGGGGCGGTGCAGCGCCCGAGGCAGCTGGCCGGAGGCGGGCCAGCGCCGTTCCACCCGCGAGGGAGGCTCCCACTCTGCCCAGAAGCCGAGCTTTGCCTTGCGGATGTGGTCGTCGCCGTCGAGGTAGCGGCCGGAGGCGATGAGGAACTTGCGGCGGTGCTTGGCCGTGTTCCACGGCATGTCGTCGGCCGGCGGGTTGTGCTCGCCGCCGGGGTGCGGGAACTGCACGAAGAAGCCGGTCGCATCGGCCATCAGATCACTCCCTCCGAGGGCAGAGGGCGGGTCAATTCGGCATACCAGCCGGGCAGGGTCTCTCCGGGCTCGGTGCGCAGCTCGTCGAGCCCGAGGACGGACGACAGGGCGTTGTAGAGCTTCGACGGCCCTCGTCGAGCATAGAGCCGAGTTCGCTGTAGGAGAGGAAGGGACTGGTCGCGGCCGGGCTCTGCTACCCATCCTGCGCCGCATGTTGTCCGTCTCGCCGACGTAGATGGTGTGGTTGTCGGCGCGCTGGAAGACCAGTCGGTAGATCGCCGGTCCGCCAGGGACCGGCGGGAATACGAGGCTGCCCGCTTCATCCCCCGTGACCGCGCGTGCTGGCTCCGCCCAGTCGAAGACCCCGCAGAACCCTCATCCCGCCTCCCTCGCCCTCCCACCCTTGCGTTACGCAGATGTGATGGTGCTCTAGAGTACGGAACGTCGTGTTGACCTGCGGGAACGTGTGATCGAACGCAGAAACGGCGTGTCTCTAGGGTGGTTGTCTGCCCGGGTCAGGGGTGGGTGGCAAGCTCGATGATCTGCTTGGGCGGGGGCAGCTGGAGCTTGGCGAAGATGTCTTGTTGCGCCTTGGTGAGGTCGGTGCGCTGGCGGAAGGTGCCGGCCGGGCCGGTGAAGGCGCCGACGTGGAGGCGGTCCAGGTCGCGGCGCAGGGTCGGCCAGGTCGCGTCGGTGGGTGGTCTCGATGACGCGGACCAGCAGCAGCGCCAGCCAGCACAAGATGACGTGGGCGCGGATGCGGTCTTCGAGGCGGTGGTAGACCGGCCGCAGGTCGATCACTTGCTTCATGTCGCGCCAGCCCCGCTCGACCTCCAGCAGTTGCTTGTAGCCAAGCGCGATGTCTTCGGCGGACAGGTGGGGGTCAGAGGAGCGCAGCAGGTCCTTGCCGTCCAGGTTGGTCTCGGCCTTGACCGCGTGCTTGTCGATGCGGAGCAGCCCGCCGGGGGTGACACGCCGAGCGCTCGATGGGCCTGTGAAGTAGCCGTGCCAGCGGGAGTTACCGGTTCAGCTCTATCGGGGTATCGCCGAAGCGGCCAGCAAGGATGTCGGGGAGCAACGCCGGCAGGCTGGGCGGGAGGAACCATTCGCCGGTTGCCGCGGCCAGCTCCCCGACCGACCACCAGCGCTCACCCAGCAGCGTGAGCTTCTCGTTGGCGGTGTGGCAGGTCCGCTCCCGTGCTCGCGCGCCGATCTCGGGCAGCCGGGCCAGGTGGACCCACTCTCGACGGTGGTATTGCCGGCCGCGGAAGTCGAAGCGAGTCTGCCGGACCCACACGCATGGGCCAACCGCGTTCAGCTCCAGCTCGATCCCGGTCTCCTCGGCAAGCTCGCGCCGGCATGCCTGGGCGGTGGTCTCGCTTGGATGCAGGCCACCGCCGGGCAGCTCCCACCAGCGGCGGTCGGGCTCTGCCGGGTCGTGCGCGCGCAGCAACAACAGCCGGTCATCGGCATCCAATAGCAGCACCCGCGCGCCCAGCCGCGGGCCGATGCCGTTGCCGGTCGGGTCGCCAGCCGAAAGGTGGGCGGGCACGCCGAAGGACACGGTCATAGGCGCACGCCTTTCGTCCACGGGGAAGGAA
>DASYUT010000010.1 GCA_036000965.1 Actinomycetes bacterium | reverse complement strand
GTGCCTTCGTATCCAGCGAGGCGTCGTTCCGCCGCCCATCGTCATCCCGCCCGTCGAACAGGCAGAAACCCCGCGGCGATCATCTGGTCACCACTAACGTGGGGCGGCGGGGGCGGACACCCGCAAAATCGATGCGGCAGGGCGGAGATCCCAGCCTGCGGGTTGCTGCGGATGGGAGGGGCGGATGCCAGCCACATGCCGGGTCTCGTCGGACCTGATCACCGTGCAGGAGCGGCGCGATTTGCTCGCAGACGCCAGCAGCCGCCGCGCCCAAGCCAAGCGGTGCGACCGCCCGCGCTGGCGCGTGGTCGACGGATGGCAAGTCCTCGGCCCGGCGCGCTTCTCCTACAGCCCCGACGGTCAGCTTCACAAGGACATCCACCCTCGGGTGGCCGAGCGCGCCACCGAACTGATCGAGGTCAAGTTGCGCCCGGTCCAGTCCAACTATCTCTACTACGACACCGGCGACTACCTCGGGCTACACCACGATCAGGCCCGGTGCCCGTTCGCCGTGATCGTCCTGCTCGACGGCGACGCCGGACCCCTATGCGTGCACCCGGAACTGCAGGACGCGCGGCCCGAGGACCTGGGCGCCCTGCTCGAGCCCGACGGCCACCGAGGCGGCCAGAAGATCGCGCTGCAGGACGGTCCGTTGCTGCTCTCCGGCCGATTGCTGCCCCACCATCGCGAGCCACACGTCGCCGCCGAGCCGATCACGCTCGTGACGTTCTGCCTTGGGCAGGAGCCAGCCACCTAGGGCCCGTTTTCCGCACCGATCCGGGTCTAGGCTTCCGCTGACCGCTGGGTCGGTCGGGGCAGGCGCGGGCGTTTCCTGTTGCAGGGCTTGGTTTCTGGCGCGTCCGGCAGGCCCGGGCGAGGGGCGTGATGCGGCACCTGCTGGCCGTCCGTAGGGCCAACACAGCCGCTCCCGGTTCCTGGGAATCCCGAACTACACGCTTGTAACTCTCATGCCTGCGCTGGTATCGTAGGGCCAATATGTACGTGAATCGGCACGCCGTCCAGCGCGGCGACAAGCGCTACGTCTACCTCCGCCTCGTCGAGGCCTACCGCGACCGGGGCGGCAAGGTCCGCCACCGCGTGCTGACAACCCTCGGCCGCGAGGACCAACTCAAGGCGGCGGGCCAACTCGACCAGCTAGCCGCGTCCTTCGCCCGGCTGGACCCGCCGCCGGCCGGGACCCGCCGCGAGGTCGGCCCGCTGCTGCTGGTACGCCACTACCTGGACCGGTTGGGCCTGGCCGGCCTGGTCGACCAGGCCGCGCCGATGCGCGGGCGGGCCATGCTCACCCACGGGGAGGTGATCGCCGCGCTGGTCGCCAACCGGCTGACCGCCCCCTCCCCGCTCTACGACATCGCCGGATGGGCCTCCTCCGCGGCGATGGCCGAGTTGTTCGATGTCCCTGCCATGCTGCTCAACGACGATCGGCTCGGCCGCGCTCTGGAGGCCCTCGCCCCGGTCGCCGAGCACGTACGCGGCCAACTCGCGCTGGCCGCCGCGACCCGCGGCGGTGCCGACCTGTCCCGGCTACACCTGGACCTGACCGCCGTCCGGTTCACCGGCGGCTACGAGGACTCCGCCCTGGTCGAGAAAGGCTGGGCGGCCGACCGCACGGTCAAAGAGCAGGTGCGCACCCTGCAGGCATCCACCCCGGACGGGGTCGCGGTGTACTTCCGCCCACACCCCGGCTCCCGCTCCGAACTGCCCTGCTTCATCGACGCGATGGAACGACTCCAACAACTGGCCCCACCCGGGCTGGTCGTGGTCGCCGACTCCGGCCTGGGCTATCTGGCGCCGCTATGCGCCGCGCAGCGGGCCGGGCTGCGATTCGTCGTCCCGCTGCGCGCCGACACCGGCTGGGCCCAGGCATTCACCGTCGATGTCGGCGGCCTGGACCAACTCGAAGACCTCGGCTACTGCTCGCAGCGCGAACAGCGCCTCCCCCCGGCCGAACGCACCGCCTGGCGCGGGCTGCTGCGCCCGTTGCAGGTCACCGACCCAGAAACCAAGGCCCGCCACGACCTGCGCGTGGCCTACATCTGGTCCGCCGAGGAAGCCGCCTCGGTGCGCGCCGGCCGCGAACGGGCCATCGACAAAGCCGAGGCCGCGCTCACCAAGGCCCGCAACGGCCTCGGCGGGCGCTACTACAAGACCCGCGAGCAGGTTCACGCCAAACTCGCGCAGATCCTCGGCAAGAACACCGCCGGGCTGATCCACGCCACCACCGGACAGGACCCCGACACCGGCAAGCCCACCCTCACCTGGCGCCGCGACCCCGAAGCCATCACCGCCGCCGGCCGCCTCGACGGCCTCTACGCCCTGGCCGCCAACCTCGACAACCCGACCGGCCAGGAACTGACCGCCCTCGACGTGCTGCGCCTCTACAAAGACCAATGGATCGTCGAGCAACGCCACCGCTACCTCAAACAAACCCTCCGGGTCCGCCCCATCTTCCTGCACAACGACGACCGGATCGCCGCGCTCGTCGCCGTCATCGGCATCGCCCTACTCAACTTCGGCCTCATCGAAGCCGACCTGCGCCGCGCACTCGGCCCCGACACCCACCTGCCAGGCCAGCTCGGCGAAGGCCGCCCGGCCAAACCCACCGGACGCAACATCCTGGCCGCGTTCGCCGGCCTGCACATCACCTACACCCCGAACGGGCCCGTCCTCGACAAGCTCACCGCGGCCCAGCGGGTCATCCTCGCCCACCTGGACATCCCCATCCCCTGGCCCGAGAAGACGAACTGACCCCCGAA
>DASYUT010000009.1 GCA_036000965.1 Actinomycetes bacterium | reverse complement strand
GGTGCTCACGCCCCAGGTCGTCAGCACCCAGGAGCGGTAGGTCGCGACCTTGAGCAGGAACGTCAGGAACACGGCGCCGACGGTGCCGAGCGCGACGCCCTGCAGCACCATCTTGAACTCGTCGAAGGCGTTGACGAGCCGCCTTGAGTCGTAGAGGCCGACGCTGGCGAACAGCGCGAGCCAGGTGAGGATGGCGAGGCCGTTGAACATGCTGACGGTACCGAGCGGATGCAGAAGCTCGGCGTGGACCAGGGTCTGCTGGATCCCCTCGGCCGCCACCAGGCCGAGGACGAGCGCGCCCACGTCGCCGAGGAGCCGCGACCAGAGCAGCAGCCGGCGCGCGCTGTCGGAGGCAGCGCGCGCCGGGACCGCCGGTGGTGCGAGGTGGAGCTGGTGCTCACGGACTGCCATGCGGTGCTGGCCCTCCAGCAGTCGGGTGACGGGGTAGTGAGATAGGCCGCGGGCTAGATGAACCGGCGGCTGCGGCGGCGCTTGATGCCCAGGAGTACGAGGCCGCCGGCGATGATCAGGGCGAGGCCGGCTCCGAGCCCGGGCAGGATGTTGGTCCGCTGGGACGGGAGGCCGGTCGCGTTCGTGGGCAGGAGCTGGTCCGCCGCCACGACGCGGACGGTGGCAGCGCCGTCGACCCGGCCGTTGCAGCGGGCGACGATGCGGTAGGTCCCCGCCGGCGTGCCGCTTGGGATCGTCGCGTTGGCGCTGTAGACGCCACCCTGGCGCACGGGCGCGGCGAGGACGAGCCGCTGGTCGTCCAGCGACGCGTCGGCGGTGCCGTTGTCGCAGCTCGGCGCGGAGATGGCGACGGTCCTGCCGGCGGTGACGGTCGACCGGGAGACCGCCACCGTGCTGCTGCGCGCGTCCGCGGCCGGGTACTTGGCCCGCACGGTGATCGTGACCGGGCCGAACGTCTGGCCCTTGCAGCTCGCGGTGACCTGGTGGCGTCCGACGGCCAGGCGCTTGGACAGCTTCACCCGCTTGGAGAAGTCGCCCTCGCGGTCGGCGGGCGTCGACCCGATCCGCGAGAAGCTGTCGAGGAAGAAGTTCACCTTGCTCTTGGGCAGGCAGCCCGTCCCCGAGATCCTGATGGTGCCGCCGGCCTCGACCGTCGTCGGCGACACCGAGAAGGCCGGGTCCCGGACGATCGTCACCTTCCCGGTTCCGGCCAGCTTGCTGCCGCACTCGGCGCGCACCGCGCGCGCCCCCGGGGCGTTGGGCACTCTGCCCTTCGACGAGAACCTGCGGTTCCGGCCGGCCCTCGTCTGGACGATGACCTTGCCGGCCACCTCGATAGTGACGTTGCGGGAGCTGTTCCTCGGGCACCTGCCGGCGACGCTGACCTTGTCGCCGACGTGGACCACGCCTGGTGAGACCTTGAGCGACGGAGCCGCGTCCGCGGGGCCGCCGAAGAGCGTCAACACGACTGCGACGCCAAGCGCTGGGAGCGCCTTGCGCATGCACTTCCTCCTTTGATCGGGACTTGCCCCCGGAGCGCGCCGGACGCAGGTCGCGTCCGTTCGCCTTCCGATCGCTGCGGTGCTGTGCCAACGGCTCGGCAACCTAACCGAGGGCGCCCCGTTTCAACAAGACGAAATTCTTTAATAGCTCGATCGGGTCAAGATGCTAGCCAGGGCGGTTGCTGTGCTTGTGGGAGGGTTGTCGTGGCGCCGCGCGGGGAGCAGGCCCGACCAGGCACCGCCTGGCCGGCGGACTCGGGGGCCGCCGGCCAGGCGCGGTACGGCGGAGCCTGCGGGGCGTGCTACCGCACCACCTGGGCCCCGCGGCGCCGCTTGATGCGCAGGAGCGTCAGCGCACCGGCGACGATCAGCGCGACGCCGGCCGCCAGGCCGGGCACGATGTTCGCGTGGGTCGACGGAAGGCTGGTCGCCTGGGCCGGGAGCGCCTGGGCGGCCGGCGTGACGCGCACAGTCGCGACCCCGGCGACCCGGCCGTCGCAGCGGGCGGCCAGCGTGTAGGTGCCGGCGGGCGTGCCCTTCGGGATCGTCGTGCTGAACAGGCCGCCGGAGCGGGCCGGGGACGCGAGCACGAGCTTGGTGTCGTTCAGCGCGGCGTCCGCCGTGCCGGTCGGGCATGGCGTGGTCACCAGGGACACCGTCGTGCCGGCGGCGACGGTCGACCGCGAGACCGCGAGCGTGCTCGAGCGCCCGTCCGTCCCCGGGTACTCCTCCACCACGCGGATCTTGGCCGAGCCGACCACCTTGCCGTTGCAGACGGCGGTGATGGTGTGCTTGCCGAGGGAGGTCTTCCTCGGGATCTTGGCGGTGTCGTGGAAGCTCCCGTCCCTCCTTGACGACGTCTTCGCTCCGATCTTCCTGCCGTCCAGGTAGAAGATGACCTTGGACCCGGGCTTGCAGCCGCCGCCCGAGATCGTTACCACGCCACCGCGCTCGACCCGGCGGGGGATGACGGAGAACTTGACCGGTGCGCGGCCGAGGACGGTGATGTCTTTGTCGCCGCAGGTCTCCCTGCCGCGCATGGCGCGGACCTCGCGCCTGCCTGGCTTCACGTCCGGGACGGTGCCCTCGCCGGAGAACCGGCCCTTCCTGTCCGCCCGCACCTTGACGACGTGCTTGCCGGCCAGCGTGATCTCGACGGTGCCGCCCCTGTGCGACGGGCAGCGCCCGGAGACGGAGATCTCGTCGCCCGGGCGGACCTTGCTGGGCTTGACCTGCAGCGGCGGGTCCGCGAAAGCGGGCGCGCCGATCATCGTCAGACCGACTGCGATGGCGACTGCGGAAAGGACCTTCCGCATGTGGTTCCTCCTTGTGGTCGGTGCTGCCCCCCCAGCGCGCCCGCAGCCGAAGGCTCCGGACGTGCCTGTCGATCGCCGGGGATCGCCTTCCCGGCGGGTCAGGAACGTACGGGGGCCTGTGGACCCAGACAAGGACGAAAGTTGTGAATGGCTCGATGGGGCCATGAGGCCAGTCCGGGCGGGGGACAGGCGACGAGCGGCGGCCCACACGACGGCTACCGCACCGGCACGAGCTCGAAGGACAGCGTCTGCTCCCGGTCGAGCGGGCCGGACCAGGCGGCCGCCTGACCGTTCAGCTGGAACCCGGCCGGCAAGTCACCGAAGCGCCAGCCGGGCGGCGGGGTCACCGAGACCTGGGCCTGGTCGGGCCAGGCGGTCGCCTGGGGGCGGAGCAGGAGCCGGTAGCGCAGGTGGTCGCGGTCGACGATCTCGACCGCCTCGCGGCGGGTCAGGTTGTAGCTGACCGTGGCCGTGCTGCGGGCGGGCACGTCGACCGCCTGGGAGAGGGCGAGGCCGCCCAGCTCGGCCTCGGCCTCGGCGCGGGCTGGCTGGCCGTTGACGGTGGCCGAGGCGAAGCCGTACGCGCCAGCGACGTACAGCGTCTGCAGCTGGTTGTTCTCACCGGCCCGGAAGCGCGCGTCGTAGGGGCCGAGGATGTAGCGGGGGAGTCCCGTCGAGGGGCCGGTGTTGCGCAGGGTGACCGACGCGACCGCCCTGGCGCCGCCGTCGGGCAGGAGCTTCACCCGGTAGCTGATGCTGCGGCGCAGGAACGCGTCCATCTTGTTCCCGCCGGTGTTGACGCTGACCGGCATGAGGTAGTCGCCGCCGTCGCGGGGGGCGGCGGCGCTGCCGGCGACGCCCAGGTCGAGCAGGGCCTGCTGGCCGTCAGGGTCGGTCGAGTAGAGCTGCAGGTGCCGCCCTCGCGCGGCCGTGGCCAGGCCCTTGACCAGCTCGACCGGGCGGGACTGCACGGCCCGCTGGAACGCGAAGAGCGACTGCCTCGCGATCTGCTGCAGGTAGCGCTGCCTGGCCAGGTTGTCGGTCGCGTAGCGGACGTAGGCTTGCACGAGGGTCTCGCGGACGACGTTGGCGCTGTCGAGCTGGGTGCCGCCGACGTTGACGGGGCCTCCGACCCGCAGGATCTCGGCGACGGCCAGCGGGTCGAGGACGATCACCCCGTCGACCCGCTGGCCTGTGACCTGCTGGTAGAGCCGGGTGATGGTCCCGCCGACGGTGGGCAGGTCGGGCGGGATGTTGACAGCCCAGAACGCCGAGCCGACGGGGAACCGGTCGTAGCGCGGAGCGACCCCGGCCGGCAGGTCCACGCCGTTCTTGATCTTCGCGTCCAGCTCACCGTATGGCGCCACGCGGGTCAGCTTGGGCCCGCCGGGGCTGGACTCGAGGATGCCGTACTCGCCGATCAGGCCGCCGGTGCCGCGCAGCTCGGCGGGGTTCTGGAAGGCGAGGAACCAGCGGGCTGTACCGGCCGGGCCGTAGAGGCGGCTGGCTAGCTTGAGGCCCTCGCCGACCTGGAAGGCGGTGCGGCTGGCCGACCCGGCCGCGGTCAGGAACTGGGTGCGGGCGCTGCGGCTGGCGACCAGCGGCTTGGCCCGCCGGACGTCATGGAGCCCCTGGTCGAGCACGCTGTGCAGCCCGAGCAGGGCGGTTGACGCCCGTTCGAGGGTGGCCGCGTTCGGGCCCTGGTGCTCGAGGGGCTCGAGGGTGGTCACGACCTGGCGGGTTGCCTGGACGGTCTCGCCCGCGGTGGCGGCCACGGCTTGGGCCACGCGCACGTCCCGGCCGAGGAACGGCACGAAGCTGAGCAGGCGGACCGGCCCGCCTGCCAGCTCGAGCCGGGCCGTCTCGGCGTCGATGGCGGCCTGGTCGACCAGGGCGAGCCGCTCGGGGAGCGACCCGGCGGCGAAGCCGCTCGCCCGGGCCAGCTTGTCTCGCGAGCTGTTCAGCTCGTGTCTGGCCTCGAGCGTCTGGCCGAGCGCCTTGACGCCGACGGCGCCCGTCCCGGCCAGCGCCAGCAGTCCCAGCACAGCCCACCAACGTCGCGGCATGGCCCCCCCTTGCGCGTGCGCGGCTGGAGCCCGGTCCGGCGGGCCCTCGCGCTCTCTCGAGCGAGCCGTCTGCCTCGTCCGCCTTGCGAGCTTGGAGACGGGAGACTACCGCGTACGCGAGGCTGCCTGCCCCGTCAATGTCCAGTGCTGCCGGGATGCCGGCTACGCGTGCCGGCGGGATGCCGGCTACGCGTGCTGGCGGGATGCCGGCCATGGCGTGCCGGCCGGATGCCGGCCATGGCATGCTGCCAGGATGCCCGCTGCGGCGCGTCCTCGCTGGTCCTGGCCGTGCACCCCCGCCGACGCCGGCTTGCCGGGATGCCGGCTACGGCGTGCTGCCCGGATGCCAACTACGGCGTGCTGTCGCGTAGGAGGCGGGTGACCTCGTCGGAGAGGCGGTCGAGGAACTGGTCGACCTCCTGGATGACGTAGCCGCGCATCGCCCGGGAGAACCGCCAGCTCCGCAGGTTGTCAGCGGTCAGCCGGTGCGGGGTGGGGCGGAAGCCGTGGCCGCGCTCGGCCCGCAGGCGGGTCAGCTCCCGGGCCGCCTCGTTGAGGAACGCGTCGACCTCGCTCATGGTGTAGCCGCGCATCGCGATCGTGAACTGCTTGCGCTGGATCTCCTCGGGCGTGAGTCCGGGCACGGCGGACGGGCGACCGATCATGCTGGACGCGATCCAGCGCTCCTCCCGGTGCAGGCGGGTGAGCTCCTCGGCGAGCCGGTCGAGGAGAGCGTCCACCTCGTGCATGGCATAGCCGCGCATCGCCTTGTTGAAGACCTTGTGCTCGATGGCCAGAGGGGTCAGCCGCGGGGTCGACGGCGCGTACTCGCCGTTGCGCTTGGCCTGCAGCCGGGCCAGCTCCTGCACTGCCTGGTCGAGGAACGTGTCGACCTCGTGCATGGTGTAGCCGCGCATCGCCTTGGTGAACTCGATGGCGTTCAGCTCTTCGGCGGTGAGCCGAGCTTCATCGGCCATGCGTAATGCCTTTCGGGCCGTTCGTCGGAGCTTCGCTCTTCACTCGAAACAAGAGCAAAGAGTCCGTTCCCGCTTTGCAGAGGTCAGTTTCGCGCCATCGCCACCGATAGCGCCAGCGCTGCCCTCTCCCCAGGCATATAACGGTGGTTTGTTGAGTTGGGCTGGTTTGTGGGGAACAATGGGTTGAGGAGCAACGTCGCCAGTGAGGTGGTCGCGATGCCCAACCGGCTGCCCTGCCCACCCGCACCCGGCCCACTCGAGGACTACGCCGCCCAGTTCGACCCCCTGTTCGCCCGGCTCGCCCAACGCCGCGGCTTCCGCGCCTACCTGCAAGGGCTGCTGCTGCCCCGCGACCGCAACAAGACCCTCACCGCGCTGGCCGGCGCCGAGCCGGTCGTCGGCGCCCGGCACCCCGCCGTGCAGGGCCTGCAGTGGTTCCTCACCGAGTCGACCTGGGATGCCGACCAGGTCAACCAGCGTCGGATCGAACTGCTACTGGGCGACCCGGCGACCGCGCCACACGACCAGGGCGTGCTGGTCATCGACGACACCGGCGACCGCAAGGCCGGCACCAAGACCGCCCACGTGGCCCGCCAGTACCTCGGCTCGGTCGGCAAGACCGACAACGGCATCGTGGCGGTCACCAGCCTGTGGGCCGACGAGCGCGTCTACTGGCCGGTCCATACCGTGCCCTACACCCCGGCCTGCCGGCTCCCCAAGGGCAAGCGCGACCCGGCGTTTCGAACCAAGCCGCAGCTGGCCGCCGACCTCGTCGAGGCCGCCCGCGAGGCCCAGATCGGGTTCCGCGCGGTCGTGGCGGACTGCTTCTACGGCGACAACGCCGGCTTCACCGAGGCGCTCGGGGCGGCCACGGTCGCCTACGTGCTGGCGGTCAAGCCCCGCAAAGGGGTGTGGGCGCCGGCTGAGGCGGTGCACACCCCCCGCGAGGCGGCCGCCGAGCTCGCCTGGACCAGCCCCGAGCAGCCCGGGGACTGGACCCCGGTCGTGCGCCGCTTCCGCGACGGCCACACCCAGACCTGGTGGGCGGCCGACGTCCCCCTGCCAGCGGCTGGCTGGGGCCCGGACCGGCGCATCCGCCTCGTCGTGGCGACCACCGACCCGGCGACGCTGCCGAAGCTGACCACCTGGTACCTGGTCACCAACCTGCCCCACCCCCGCCGTCATGGCCGGGCGCGCGCACCGTTCGCGCCGGCCGACCTGGCCGAGGTCGTGCGCCTGTACAGCCTGCGCAACTGGGTCGAACAAAGCTACAAGCAGGTCAAGGGGGAGCTCGGCTGGGCCGACTTCCAGGTCCGCAGTGACCGGGCGATCCGGCGGCACTGGCAGCTGGTCTGCTGCGCGTTCTCGTTCTGCTGGCAGGCCTGGTTCGCCGAGCATCCCCCACCACTGCGACCGCCAGACGAGCAGGCCGCCGATGAGGCGGCCGTGTGGGGGGACAGGACCGGCCAGCACCCCGAGCAGGCCCGCCACGGTGGTGGCCTGGCCGGTGACGCTGCGCCGGGTCCGCGCCTGGTTGACCCCGTGGGTCGTGCTCGGGCGCTGGTGGCGGGCGTGGTCGGGTACGCTCCCGCCGGCCCAGCTCGGGATGCTGCTTGACGCGGTTGGTGCCGGACAGCCGCTGCACCTCTACCTGTGCCCGTAGTCAACAAACTACCG
>DASYUT010000008.1 GCA_036000965.1 Actinomycetes bacterium | reverse complement strand
AGCTCTGTAAGAGAGAGTGAACGTCCGTTCTGTCAGGGGTGAAGACTGTCCTGAGCAGGGCGAATGCTGCGCTTCCTCGTGCCGTGTGGCCTGGCGGCTGGGTGGATGACGGAACATAACCGGAACAGGGAGCAGGCCGATTGGCCAGCTCAGACGGCGCCTCAGCTCTCAAGCGGACCTGAGCCACGGAACCCCGAGGGGCGCCGTCCCGTCCGGGCGCCGACGCCGTACGGCGTTTCCGGTCCCTCGGCGCCAGGGACCGCGACCGCTGGCGGGGTACCGCAAAGCGGTCTTATGCCCTGATGAAGACAGCCCCGATAAGGCGCGCGCCATAGGACGGGCCGACGAGGATCTGCTTCCGCATTGCGCCGTTGGGCACCAGCTTGGCCGCAGGGCGAGGCCCGTCCTCGGTGTCACTGCCTCGTTGGCAAGCCTTGAAGAGGCGCGGCAGGGGTCGCGCTCGAAGCCGCCGTTGTACGCAGTCTCGAGCTGCTGGTTGGATTAGCCGTTGGGATTCCGGACCAGCCTGAGAGGCGTGGGGAAAGGAGTGGCTCCGTGCGGCTGACGACGACGCAAGTCAGTCTCATAGCTGCGGGTATCGCGCTAGTGGCGCCTGCTATCACCTATCGTGCGACGGCCCGCCTCGACCGTGATCGTTGGGTACGTGAGCGTCGAGCCGAGGCGTACATTGATGCCCTTGCCACTCTTGGCCGGATTGCTGCCTATCTGTCTCATCTTGAAACCCGCCCCGACCCATTTGTTGCACTGTCTGATGAGCAATGGCGTGTGTTCCAGGCTCGGGTAGAGGCGTTCGCTAGCGACCGGGTCAGGGCCCTTCGCGATGAGTTCCTCGCTGCTTGGGACGGATATCGTGCTGCGGTAGAGGCGGCTGAGGCCGCCGGCGCTTCCATGCCAGGATGGGCCGAACGGCACCGGCATGAGGCGGAGAGCTACCGTGCTAAGTCACGCGAGCTGTACGGTGTACTGGTATCGCAGATTCGGGAAGAGTTGAGGCAGGGAAGAGAGCCGGCGTGGCGCCGTGCTCGCTAGGGCGTTCTCGGTGTGCTTGGTGCGGGCTCCCGCCGTTTGGTTTTCGGCGGCCGAGGACGGCCGCTTGCGGCCGCCCGCAAGGCCGCCGCTTGAAGACGTAGAGAAAGTTCTCACGGGCAGTTCTTAACCCTAAAACCATACCCACCGAGACGAGAGCCTACGCAATTCGATGACAGCGCCGGTCACGGGATGCCGGGAGCACGGCAGGGACGAGAATAGGCAAAGCCACGAACGGGCTTGCATGCCGGAGATAGTACGCCGGATGCCGTGCCTTGACTCAGCTCACCAACTCGACGATGATGCCGTGTCGCAGGTCGAGTTTTTGGGGGAAAATGATCAGATGCCTGTTTCGCACTTCGTTTCTTGGCGCTCTGCTCCTCGTCTTGAGCGCATGCGCAGGGTCAACTACGACGACATCAGCGGCATCCCCAGTGACTTCTTCCGCCCCGTCGTCTGCTACCACGCCGTCCTCGGCTCCATCTGCAGGCAGATGTCGTAGCGGCCCTGCATCAGCGCCGGGATGTCGTCGCTGATCTTGCCGGTGGCGCGGATGGTGACGACCCCGAAGTCGGCGTAGGTCCGCTGGAACTGCTCGTACTTGTCGTTGACCAAGGCCCGCGTGGGCAGCAGGAACAGCGCCCGACGCCGGTCCAGGACGCGGCGGAGCGCCGCCAGCTTCCCGACCATCGTCTTGCCGGAGGAGGTCGGCGCGGTGACGAGCAGGTTCTGGCCGTCCAGGACGCCGTAGTCGTTGACGGCGGCCAGCTGCAGCTCGTTGAGGGCGGGGATGGCTGCGGCCCAGGCGTCGAGCAGGCCGTCGGGGAACCCGAACGCCTGCAGGCTGTGCACGTCCGCGGTGGCGGGCTGCCGGACCCGTTCGGGAAAGGCGGCGCCGTACAGGGGTCCGGGTGCAAGGACTGGCCACGACACTGCCCCGTCGATGCGGCCCCGCATGGTCGGGTGATAGATTGATCGGCACATGTCGATCAATGATCGGGGCTACCCGGACTTCGACCTTCCCGATCGGGTGACGGCGTCGTCGCCCGAACAGCTACGCGCTCTCGCCGATCCCCTGCGATCGACGCTGCTTGATCTTGTGTTGGAGCGAGCTGCCACCATCAACGAGCTCGCCGCCGCGGTGGACCGACCCAAGAGCACCGTCGCCCACCACGTGGCGGTGTTGGTGGAGGCCGGGTTGCTGCGGGTCGTCCGCACCCGGCGGGTCAAGGCGATCGACGAACGGTTCTACGGCCGGACCGGCCGGACCATCGTCATCTCGCCAACCCACGCCGACGCGTCGCAGCCGGCCACCATCAGTCTCCTTGCCGAAGCCGCAGCCGAGGCCGGCGGACATCCCGACCTGCGGTGCACGCTCCGGCATGTCCGGATCCCCGCCGAAGTGGCCGACACATTCTGGGCCCGCGTCATGGACCTGGCCGACGACCTCACCCGCCAGACCCGCGCCGGTGACACCGTCTATGGGTTTGCCGCCGGGCTCTACCCCACCGCCCAACCCACCCTGCCCGAACCCGCACCCGAGGAGCACCATGAGTGAACTGATCCTGTTCCACCACGCCCAAGGCCGCACTCAAGGCGTCGAGGCGTTCGCCGACGAACTGCGAGCTGCGGGACATCGGGTCACCGTCCCCGACCTCTACGAGGGGGCGACGTTCTCCACCCTCGAGGACGGGGTGGCACACGCCGAACGGATCGGCTTCGACGAGATCATCGACCGAGGCGTGGCAGCCGCCGCCAACCTCCCAGCCTCCATCGTCTACGCCGGGTTCTCCCTCGGCGTCCTCCCTGCGCAGAAGCTCGCCCAGACCCGACCGGGCGCCCTTGGCGCCCTCCTGTACCACGAGGGGCTCGCCGCCTCCACCTTCGGAGCGGCCTGGCCTGACCAGGTCGCCTTGCAGGTCCACCTGAGCGAACACGACGCATGGGCCGAACTCGACGTCACCCAGAAGCTCGTGGAGGACGCCGCCGACGCCGAGCTCTACCTCTACCCCGGCTCGGCCCACCTGTTCACCGACGCAACCCTCGCCGACTATGACGAACCGGCAGCCAGACTCGTTCTCGAACGCTCAAAGGAATTCCTCGGCCGATGGCCCTAGACCTCCGCGCTTGTCACCGAGCTGCTGCGCGTTCTCGAAGCCAAGGGTGCGCTCGACGCGGACGAGGTGCGTCAGCTCACCGCTGAGGAGGTCATTCGCCGGCCCGTCCCGATCGACACGCGGCCCCTCAAGCCCTGACGCGCTCGCCATACCCCACGTGCAGGGGATACCAGCGGCGCCGTAACCTGCTCTGGTGACCGTCGAGCTGACCCTACTGTCGCGGGTGGCCTACCGCGACCAGGAGATCACCGGCCCCCGGCTGCGTGGCCTGCTTGCCCTCCTTGCCGGCGATTTGCGTACGGGCTGCAGCAACCGCCCGGCTGGTGGACGGGCTCTGGCCGCACGAGCAGCCCGAGAACCCGACCAAGGCGCTCCAGGTCCTCGTCTCCCGCGCCCGAGGGCAGCTGGGCGCCGACGTCATCGCCAGCACCCCCACCGGCTACCGCCTGTCCTTGAGCGAGGACCAGGTCGACACCTCCGCGGTCCTGCTCAGTGCATCCGCGAGCGCACGGCACTCCCGCACCGGCGACCACGAGGCGGCGCTCGCGCACGCCGAGGCGGGTCTCGCGCTGTACGAAGAGGCTGAGAGCGGCGACACCGGGTACGACGACCCGGTGTCGGCGCTGCGCGCGGAACGGGCATCGACGCACCGGTCGCTGGCGCGTGCCCGCGCGCTGGCGCTGTCGCGGCTGGGCCGACGCGCCGAGGCGGTCGAGGCACTGACCGATCTGGTCGGTGAGCGGCCCCGGGACGAGGAGGTCCTGCTGGAGCTGCTGCGTTGCGAGGCGGCGACGGCTGGACCGTCCTCGGCGCTGGCCAGGTATGACGTCTACCGCCGCTCGCTGCGCGACGAGCTTGGCAGCGACCCCGGCCCGGCGCTCCAGGCCCTGCACCGGCAGCTGCTGCAGGGTGAGGCGCCAGCGGTCCGGCACGGGATCCCGCACGAGCCCAACCCGCTGCCCGGCCGCGCCGATGACATCGCCGCGGTGACGAACCTGCTGCGAACCTCCCGCGTCACCTCGATCGTCGGTGCCGGTGGCCTTGGCAAGACCCGTCTCGCGCATGTCGTGAGCCGCCAAGCCGAGCAGCGCATCGTGCATTTCGTGACGCTGGCCGATGTCACCACCGATGACGACGTCGTCAGCGAGGTCGCGTCGGTCCTCGGCGTCGGGGAGTCCAGGCGCGCCCCGGTCAGTAACCTCGGCATCCCGCCGGATGTCCTGGCCGGCATCGTCAACGCGTTCGGTCCTGGCCCCGCACTGCTGGTGCTGGACAACTGCGAGCACGTCATCCACGGCGCCGCCGAGCTGGTGCGGGCGCTGGTGTCGATGACCCGGGACCTGCGCGTGCTCACGACCAGCCGCGCCCCGCTGGGCCTGTCATCGGAATCGGTGTACCTGCTGCCCGAGCTGTCCCTGGCAACGACCGTCGAGCTGTTCGAGCAGCGCGCGCGGGCGGCGCGCCCTGGGATCGACCTGCCCGCGAAGGTCGTGGAGGAGTTGTGCGGCCACCTGGACGGGCTGCCGCTCGCGGTGGAACTGGCGGCGGCGCGGATCCGGGTCATGTCGGTCGCCGAGATCGCCCGTCGCCTGGACGACCGCTTCGCCTTGCTGCGGGGCGGCGCGCGCGACGCGCCCGAGCGGCACCACACCCTGCATGCCGTAGTCGACTGGAGCTGGAACCTGCTCGAACCGGCCGGGCAGGCGGGACTGCGCGCGTTGTCGGTGTTCCCCGGCGGCTTCACCGCGGAGGCCGCGGAGCACCTGCTCGGCGACGACGAGGTGCTGCGTGTCCTGGAGCATCTTGTCGACCAGTCGCTGCTCAAGGTGACCGACACCCCGTCGGGAACGCGCTTCCGGATGCTGGAGACCGTGCGGGAGTTCAGCACGGCGCAACGGGAGGCGGCCGGCGAGACCGGCCGCGTGCTCGGTGACTTCCTCGCGTGGGCCCGCGACTTCGGCGTAGCGCATCACGAGTCGGTCTTCGGCGCCGATCCCTTCTCGTCCGCGGAGCTGATCCGGGCCGAGCGGGACAACCTCGTGCAGGCGCTCCGCCAGGGGCTCGAACAGGCGGACGGCGCCACGGTGGCGGCGACGGCCGCCGTGCTCGGCGGGGTGTGGGTCGTCGACTCCAACAGCACACGCATGTCGACGCTGATCGAGGACACCGCCTGGATCCTGTCGCACTTCCGACCGGATCCCGATCTCGTCGAGGTAACCCGGACAGCCGCGACGCTGTCCGCCATCTACACGTTCTTCACCCAGGGTCCCCGCGCGGTGCGCCCGCTGGTCACCCTGCGCCGCCTCCCGCCGGGGCCTCCCAACACGGTGATCGGGGCCCTCGCGAAGGTGCTGAACATCGCGCCCGAGTTCCTGGGGTCGGAGCGCTCCGTACTGGAGGCGCTGTGCGAGAGCGACGAGCCGGTGCTGGCCGGGATCGCCAACGGCTTCGCCAGCTATCTGTGGGAGAACGAGGGCGACCTGGACGGCGCGCTGAAGGCCGCCCGGCGGATGCTCGAACCGTTCGAGAACCAGGAGACACCGACACCGTGGATGCGGGCCCTGGCCCATTCCCGGATCAGCGAGTTGTGCATGCAGGTCGACCAGGGCGATGAGGCACAGCGGCACCTGAAGGCCGCGCTCGGCGTCCAGGAGGAGTTCGGGGAACGGTCCGACGCGTTCGGGATCCGGTGGGGGCTGGTGCTCACCAGCCTGCAGCTCGGCGCCATCGACGAGGCGGAGCACTGGTTGGAGCTGGCGGTGCTGAATCAGGTGGACGATGCGGGCGGCACGTTCGCGTACGAGCTGAGCGTGCGAGCGGAGATCCTGCTCGCGCGAGGTGAGGTCGATGCGGGGCTGCGCCTGTGGCGGCGAGTCGTCGACCAGCTCAACAGCCCCGAAAGCGCGACCTACCGCACCGAGCCATTCGGCCTGGATCCGTGGACCCTGGAGGTCCAGGCGGTCACCGTCGCCCATGCGCACCACGGCCGGCTCGACCTCGTCGAGCAGCTCACCGGCGAACTGCCGCACAAGCTGTCGGCGATACTCACCAATCCCATCGGCACGCCGTTGCCATACGTCTTCGAACTCCCCGTCTGCGGCGCGCTCCTGCTGGCGCTGGGCATGGTGGATCTCGACCGCGGACAGCGCAGCGGCGACGAGCGAGCCACGAGGTCGGGCGTGCGGATGGTCGCCCTGGCGGAGCGCTTCCGTTTCCCTCGGAACTTCCAGCCGACCATGTCCGCCGCGCGCGCCCGCAACGCGGCCGAGCACGCCGACAGGTCGGCATACGCCGACGCGGTGTCGACGTATACCGACCTGGGTCGCGAGGATCTGCGAGCCGCAGCCCAGACGGCGCTGCGTGCCCGTGCTCGGCGCTGACAACCGGGCTAGCGTGCGGGGTCGCGGTTGAACGCCGCCCGTGCCCAAAGGTATCCGGCCAGGGTGAGGGCGACGCACCACGCGAGCGCGATGACCGCGTCGTTGCCGATCGGGGTGCCCGTCAGCAGCCCCCGTAGCGTCTCGATGATGGGGGTGAAGGGCTGGTTCTCGGCGAACCAGCGCACCCCGGCCGGCATCGATTCCGTCGGGACGAACCCACTCCCGATAAACGGCAGGAACACGACGGGCGTCGGGATGTTGCTCGCGGACTCGACGCTCTTGGACACCAGCCCGGCGCCGGCCGACAGCCAGGTGAGCGCGAGGGTGACCAGCGTGAGGAGGCCGATCGCCGCGACCCACTCGACGAGATCGGCGTTGGGCCGGAATCCCATGAGCACCGCGACACCGATGACCAGCCCAATGCTGATCAACGTCTGGATCACGCTTCCCACGACGTGCCCGGTCAGCACCGACGCTCGGGAGATCGACATGGTGCGGAATCGGTTGATGATGCCCTCGGTCATGTCGAGGGCCACGCTCACCGCCGTCGAAACGCTTCCGGAGGTCGCGGCCATCAGGATGATCGCGGGAGCCACGAAGGCGATGTAGCTGGTCCTGCCGTTCGGGCCGCCGATTCCGGCGCCCAGCGTGCCACCGAAGACGCCGACGAACAGCAACAGCACCAGCACCGGGATCAGCAGGGTGCCGAATGTCAGCGACGGGTAGCGCAGCGTGCCGGAGATTGCGCCGCAGCATCGTCACCGAATCGCGCACGGCATAGGTACGGGCGCTCATAGGGCTTCCTTCTCCTCGGGCTGGCCGGTAAGGGCGAAGAAGACGTCGTCGAGATCGGGGGTGTGCACCGACAGTCCGTCGACCTCGATGCGTGCGTCGTCGAGCCGGTCGATGAGGGCTCGCAGCGATCCGACGCTGCCGTCGCTGGAGATCTGCAGGGTGAGCGCATCGTCGTCGCGCACCACCTCGCCGAGGGTGAGGGCGGCGGATTCGAGTCCCATGGCGTCGGTGAACCGCAGGCGGATGTGGCCGCCTGGGATGCGGCGCTTGAGCTGGTCCGCGGTCCCCTCGGCGACCAGCTTCCCGCGGTCGAGGACCGCGATCCGGTCGGCGAGCTGGTCCGCCTCCTCCAGATACTGCGTGGTGAGGAAGATCGTGGCCCCGCCGGCCACCAGGCCGCGGACGATCTCCCACATCGTGCGGCGGCTGCGCGGGTCGAGACCGGTGGTCGGCTCGTCGAGGAAGATGATGCTCGGGTTGCCGACCAGTGTCATCGCCAGGTCGAGCCGGCGCCGCATACCGCCGGAGTAGGTGGCGGGCGTCTTCTTGGCCGCCTCGACCAGATCGAACCGCTCCAGCAGACCGGCGGCGCGCCGCCGCCCTTCGCGGCGGTCCAGATGGTGCAGGTCCGCCATCAGGAGCAGGTTCTCCTCGCCGGTGAGCAGGTTGTCGACCGCGGAGAACTGGCCAGTGACGCCGATCGCCGAGCGGATCGCATCGGGCTCCCGGGCCAGATCGTGGCCGGCGACTCGCACCTCGCCGCCGTCGGCGCTGATCAACGTGGACAGGATCTGCACCGCGGTGGTCTTGCCGGCGCCGTTGGGACCGAGCAGCGAGAAGACCGTTCCCGCGGGAACGTTCAGGTCGATGCCGTCGAGCACGAGCTTGTCGCCGAACGACTTGCGCAGGCCGACCGCCGCGATCGCCGATTCGGATGATGTCGTCTTCATGCCCCTCGTTTCGTCACTGTGGCCCTGGTGGCCACGGCCTCGCCGAGGATGCGCGTCGCGAGCTTTACCGCGGTTTCATGGCGGTTTCAGGCGCCGAGTCGACCGGTAACACGGCCAGGGCAGCGGCGCTGCGATCGTCGATCGTGTAGACGGCCCGGCACTCCCCGGCCGGACACCTGAAGGGCGTACCCGGAACCTCCAGGGGCCGCCACTGGCCGGTCGGTGAGGCGCATCGATGCAACTGTTCACCCACAGCCGCGGCCTACGGTGGCCGCACATGAACGAAGGCGTTCACAGCGTCTATCTCAAGGCCGAGCGAGGTGGTTCTCGAGCGTGGCGACTTCCGCGCCGTGTTCGCCGCTCTGCACGTTCCGGAGTTCAGAACGGTTTCGGGATGGTGATACGCATTCGATGGGATCGTGTCTTGACGTCCGCAGACTGTGACCAGCCATGTTTGGGGTGCTGCGGGCGCCACGTGTGCACTGGATGAGGAGCAGCGACGTGCGCTGATGGCGCACGTCTGCGGTCTGTGCCTCACGATCGGCCGCGACCAGGGCAGCTCGCGCGGCTGGCTACCACCTACGACGCGGCGCTGCTGTCGGTGCTGCACGACGCGCAGCTCGACGCGCCGGTGCCCCGCATCCGGCATCTCTGCCCGCTGCGGCCTGGCGTCATCGGTGACGTGGTCGCCCGCTCCCCGGCGACCAGCCACGCGGCGGCGGTGAACGGCCTGATGGCCGCGGCGAGGATCGCCGACCACGTCACCGATGACGAGACCGTGGCGCGGCTGGCCCCGCGCCTGGCCACCCGGCTGGCGGAGCGCCTGGCCGGCCGCTCACGCGCCGCCGCGGACGCGGTCGGGTTCCCTGCGGGCAGGGTCGAAGGGCAGGTGCAGCGCCAGGCCGCGGTCGAACGCCAACCAGCCGCGACGTTCCTTCAGCTGTCACGGCCGACCGAGCTGGCCGCCGCGGCGGCGTTCGGCCACACCGCCGTCCTGGCAGGCAGGCCAACGTCGCGCCGCTCGAGGTCGCCGGCGCGCTCTACGGCCGCATCACCTATCTGCTGGACGGCGTACGGGACTACGCCGCCGACCGGGCGGCCGGCCGCTTCAACGCCCTCGCCCGCTGCTTCCCGGAGTCGGCCGCCCCAGCCAGTGCCGCCCGGCTGTTCCACGATGCCCACGCCGGGCTCGTCGCCGCGCTCGACCGAGTCACGCTGCCGCGCCCTGCGCTTCCTGGGATGGTGGGGCCAGCTTCCCGTACAGCCCGCCGTCCAAGACGAACAACCGCCACACGGCGGTGGCGCTGTGGATCGCGGCCGGCGCCTCCCCCAAGGAGGTCGCGGCCAGGGCCGGGCACACCTCGGTCAGCTTTGTGCTTGACCGCTATAGCCACCTGTTTCCCGCAGCCGACACCGCGCTCCGCGTCCGGCTGGACGACTTGTTCCGGGGGGCGACGGAACATAGACGGAACACGGGCGCCTAGAACGCGGACAGGGCGCCCTCAGCGTGGCCGCCTTGGGTGCCCTGAGCTGGGTGTTCTCCCTTGTGCGCCGCCAGGGACTCGAACCCCGAACCGTTGCCTTAAGAGAGCTTTCCGGGCGGTCGCCTGACGTGCGGCGGCCGGTAGGACGGAGCTGTCTAGCTGGGGGTTCGTTTACCGCTGTTGTCCCTTGCTGCCCGCGCGTTGCTGATCGCCTGCGGGCCAAATGCGGGCCACTCCTGGGTTCGTACGACTAGCGCCGTCTCGACGCGGTGGACCAGGACGCTGGTGCCTGCGTCCTTCACCACCGTGACCCGCCCAGTGGTCACCTCGACGCCAGCCGAGGTAGGCGGGCACCTACTGGCCAGCCACCGCGCCAGCGATCGTGCCAAACCGAGCGCCGCCGCCCGCGCCCGCGGGCGGCGCAGGACTTCCATCAGCAGCAGCCCGGCCACCTCGGCGACTGGCTTGGCGACGGCGGCCAAGGCGGTCCTCCGCCACGCCGTGGCCGGTGTGGCGGATCTGGCCAGCTCCAGGGCGCGCGCGGTGGGATCGTCACTTCGCACCATCGGTTCCTCCTTCGACAGCGGCATTGTAGGAGCATCGGGGCCACAAGCCGTGGCGTGCTCCTAATAGGACTCTGTCAGGTCGGTGCGCCTGGTCGTCCGGTGTCGTGACCAGGTAGGGTTGGCCCCCATGTCGACAACAAGGGGGGGCCATGCGACCTGAGGCAAAGTCACTCGATGAGGGCGAAGTGCGGCCAGTCGATCGAGGCCTGGTGCAGGTGGTGGAGCTGGAGGGGGCCACCCTGATGCGCACCACCTTCAAGCCGGGCTGGCGCTGGTCGGAGTGCGTCAAGCCCATCGTCGGCGGCGAGAGCTGCCAGGTCCATCACGTGGGCTACGCCATCTCGGGGCGCCTGCACGCCAGGATGGATACGGGCGAGGAGCTGGAGTGCGGGCCTGGGGACGCGGTCCAGATCCCGCCTGGCCACGACGCCTGGGTGGTGGGCGATGAGCCCTACGTCGGCGTGGACTTCACGGGCGGGGACACCTACGCCAAGGCGTAACTGAGCAGATTGGAGGGGTCGGGTCGGAGGGTCGCCCGGCCCTCGCACCCTATCCCTCACCCGCAGACCTGACAGAGTCCTACTAGGGCCGGAGGCGCTTGTCCAGGAAGCCGAGCGCCAGGTCATTGAACACGTCCGGGCGCTCAAGGCTCGGCAGATGGGCAGCGACGGCGATGGTGGCATGGCGGCTGTCGAGGATCTCCCGCGCGAGGTGCTGCGGCATGGTGGGAGAGCCGAACGTGCAGGTGGATCTCGGCTTGGCGGGCGCCGTGGGCGAACAAGGGGGCCGCCGCTGCTCGGCGAACCCAAGCTCATGGCGCCGAACGAAGCCAGGCACGTCGAGGGGCGGGGCCAGGCCGCCTGCCTCGGGTGCATCCCGTCGGTCAAGGATTTTTATATAGATAGGGCCGGACCTCGAAGACCAGGTTGAAGGGCGCGTCCACGGCCAGCCGGACGTGGCCGAAGCCGGCCTCGGCCAGCAACTCACGCAGCCGTGCCTCCCCACCTGGTTACCCAAGCCCAGAGCTGGCGGCTCCGACAGCCCCGACGGCAGGCACCAGCCGGTCGAGCCAGCGTAAAACAGCCGCCCGACCGGGGTGAGGTTGTCCTCCAGCCGGTCAGGTGCGCGCGGCTCCACCACCAGCACCGTGCCGACGTCGGTCAGCACCTGGCGGGCGTGGGCCAACGCGCCGACCGGGTCACCAAGGTCGTGCAGCGTGTTGAGGAAGCAGACCAGGTCATAGCGGCCCGGGAAGGCAGCTGGCGAGACTGGGGTCAGGTTCGTAGGTAGGCGAGGACGGCCCGGACGCGCCGGTGGCCGTCGGGGGCCGGAGGCAGGCCGAGCTTGGCGAAGATGCTGGCGATGTGGGTCTCCACCGTCTTGGCGCTCACGACCAGCTGCTCGCCGATGGCCTGGTTGGAGCGTCCCTCGGCCATGAGCGCCAGCACCTGGCGCTCGCGGTCGGTCAACTCGTCAAGGGGGCCTTGGGTGCGGTGGCGGCGCAGGAGCTGGGCGACGACTTCGGGGTCGATCACCGAGCCGCCGCCGCCCACACGCCGGACCGCGGCCCGGAACTCCTGGAGGTTGGTGACGCGGTCCTTGAGCAGGTATCCGACGCTGCCTTCCCCTCCTCCGAGCAGCTTGATGGCGTGCTGAGTCTCGACATGATGCGACAGCACCAGCACGCCGACCGCCGGGTGCTCCTGCCGGATCTGGAGTGCCGCCAGCAGGCCCTCGGTGGTGTGGCTTGGGGGCATGCGGATATCGACGACCGCGACCTGGGGTGGGTTGACCGCGATCAGCTCCAGGAGCTGTTGGGCGTCGCCGGCCTGCCCGACGATTTGGAACCCGCCGTCTTCAAGCAGGCGGGCCAGGCCCTCGCGGAACAGCAGGGAGTCATCGGCAAGGATCACGCGCATGGCAGCTCGGCCACCACCCGGGTACCCCCACCGGGCGGGCTGTGGACCTCCAGGCGGCCGTCCAGGGCGGCGACGCGGTCGGCCAGGCCGCGCAGGCCGGAGCCCTTGGCGGGGTCGGTGCCGCCGACGCCGTCGTCGGCCACCTCCACCAGCAGCCGCCCGTTGGCCTGGTGGGCGGTGATGGTCGCTGCCGAGGCGCGGGCGTGCTTGGCCACGTTGGCCAGCGCCTCGCAGGCCACGAAGTAGGCGGTGGTCTCCACCGCCGGCGGGAGCCGCCCGTCGGGGACGGCCATGACCCTGGCCGGCACGGCGGCACGCTCAGCCAGCGACTCCAGCGCCGCCCCGAGCCCCTCCTCGCTGAGGATCGCCGGGTGGATGCCCCTGGCAAGCTCGCGCAGCTCGGCCAGAGCCAGGTCCAGCTGCTCGGCGGTGCGGCCAAGGCCGTCGGCGAGCGCGGGGTCGGTGGCCGGGTCCAGGCGCTGCTGCGCCATCCGGATCGCGAGGGCGACGCTGACCAGCCGCTGCTGCGCGCCGTCGTGGATGTCGCGCTCGATCCGCCGGCGTTCCTGGTCTTGGGCGGTGACGATGCGCTGGCGGGAGGCGCGCAGCTCCTCGACCAGGCGGACGTTGCGGAGCGCCAGCCCGGTCTGGGCGGCCAGGTCGGCCAGCAGCGTGTCCTCGGTCGGGGTGGGCGGCTCACCGGGGGGCTTGGTGAGGGTCAGCATGCCAAGCAGCTCGCCCTGGTGGCGGACGGGAACGGCCCGAGAGACGTCAGCGAACACCGGGGGTTCCTCGCCGGCCAACGGGATGGCGGCCGGGTGGTCCGGCTGGGCCGGTGGCGGCCAGGACGCGGCATGATGCAGACACTCGCCCACCCGCAGCCACACTGCGGCCGAGGTCGCCCCGGTGCCCTCGGCCAGTACCCGGGCCATCCCTTGGAGCAGGTCGCCGGTGGCGTAGGTGGTCGCCATCGCGGCGGAGAACCGGGACACGACCTCATAGGGGGTGGCCCGCTGGCCGTACACCAGCCGGTCGGCCAGGTGCTGGACCCGCTCGCGGACCGGCTGGAAACAGACCGCCACCACCGCGGTGGCCAGGATCGACAGCCCAAGATCGGACCCGCCGGTGGCGCTCAGCACCTGGCCCAGCCCGGCCACTACCGCCACGTAGACACCGGTGATGAAGGCACCAAGCACCCCGACCACGACGGTCTTGTGGATGACCAGGTCGATGGCGTACAGGCGGTACTTGAAGATCGCGATCGCCACCGCCAGCGGCATCGCGACGGTGGCCATCACTACCAGGGCGGTCCCGATCCGGTCGGTGGTGGTGCTGGGACCGAAGAACAGCATGCCGAAGCCGACCGGCAGCAACGACGTGGCGTAGGCGAACCACTGCAGCTGCTGGCGCGCCTGGCCGCGGGCGCTGCGCACGCGCAGCAGCAACGACACCACCGCGGCCATAAGGACCCCAAACAGCAGCAGGAACGCGACCACAAACAGCGGCGTCAGGATGCGATGCAGGGCGGGACTGACCTGGAGGGGGCTGCGGCTCCCAAGGGGTCCGATGGTGATGGGGCCGGGATCCACGATCCACGCCAGCACCAGGAGCGCGGCGGCCGCCAGGCCCGTCCACAACACCGGCTTCCACCGGGCCGACGGCAGCCGCCCGTCGGGAAACAGCAGGAACACCAGGGCCGCGCCCAGCAGGGTCAGGGGCTCCATCGTCCGGTGCAGCAGCACCACCAGGAGGGTCGCGGCGGGCAGCGAGCCCGGATGGGCGACCAGCCCGTAGGCGCCGTAGCCGAAGGAGCCTTGCTGGATTGCCCAGACCAGCGCGACCCCGCCCAGCAGCCAGCCGATCGGGTGGGAGGGGCGGCGGGCGGCCAGTAGGCTGCCCACCACCGACCACACTCCGATGGCCGTCGATATCACCGCCAGGCCGCCCAACCCGATGGTGGGGTCCTCGGGGATGCCGGCAAGCCCCTGCAGGACCAGCCCCACGGCCGTGAACACGCCGTACAGGCCCAAGGGGAGCCAGGCAAGCAGACGAGCGGGCCGCCGCACCATCCCCGTGCCGCTCGCGGCCACGGCAGCAGCAGGGCTGTTGCCGTCCACCTAGCCTCCCTCCAGGAGCGCCTCGAGCCTGGCCGCCGACAGCTCGGCCTTGGCGATGAAGCCCGCCGCCCCGCTGGCCGCGATCCGCCCGCCGTAGTCGCCGGCGTCGCGGCTGGAGATCAGCACCACGGTGGCGGCCTGGCCGTCGGCCAGCAGCCGCCTGATCACCTCGAACCCGTCCAGGTCGGGCAGCTGGATGTCGAGCAGGATGACCTCGGGTCGCAGCGCCCGGGTGGCCGCCAGCGCGGCGGCGCCGTCCCCGGCCTCGCCCACGACCTGGAAGCCTCCGTCCTGGAGCAGCTCCCGGACCAACGACCGGAAGCCGCTGTGGTCGTCCACGACCAACACGGTGCGCATCACTGATTGATCGTCTCACCCAAGCACGGCGGGGTCCTCAGGGCCAGCCCTGATTCCAAGACCAGGGGCCGCCCCGATGCCGTGGCTGCAACCTCCCCGTACGGTCCCAGCCAGCACGCGACCAAGGGAGGCAGGCATGGCAACGCTGGAACTGCACGCGGACCGCCCACGCACGGACGGCGGTCTGTGGCGAGGCTGGGTGGCGGTCAGCACGGTGGGCTTGGCGGTCGGCTGGGCGGTCTTCGCCCTGGTCGCCGACGGCCTTGGTGGCCAGGACGAGACTACCGTGCGCAGCGGCCTGGCCCACCTGCTCGGCCTGCTCATCGCCGGGGGTCTGTTGGGCGCCCTGCACTGGAGCGCGCTGGATGGGCCCACTGGCGGCGCGGTCCGCGCGGCGGTAGCGAGCGGCCTGGGCCTGACCGTGGGCTTCATGGCCGGCTATGCGCTTGGCGGACCCCCGGTGGACTTCCTGCTGGGCTTCACCCTGCTCGGCATCGTCGGCGGGATCGCCCAGTGGCGGCTGCTACGCCGACGGGTGCCTCGGGCCGGCCGGTGGGTGCTGGCCAGCGGCCTGGGCTACGCGGTGGGCGGCGGCGCCGGCGTCGCCGCGGTGGTGCTCGTCGCCGACGCGGTGGATCAGGCCCTCGGTGGCGGGCTGGTCGCGTTCGCCGCGGTCCTGGCCCTGCTTGGGGCCGTCGGCGGTGCCACCGGCGGCGCCATCACCGCCACCGTGCTCGTCCGGCTGCTGCGCCAGCCTGCGTCCCCTGTGCTGCCGCACCCTACGGCGGCGACCACGCCACCGGGGCAGCCATGAGGCGGTGAGCTCCTCATGGGCGAGGCGCTCACCCCGGTGGCAGCACGGCGGTTCTGCAGCTTGGAGGAAGGAGGTGGCGATGCGACCGAGATCCTCTGAAGCCACCACAACGACACATCGAAGGTGTTCGCCACAGCTGCAGGGAGTCGACCATGAGAACTTGTACAAGCAGCCTCACCCGAGCGATGGCCCTGCTGGTGGTCGCCACGGGGTTGCTGCTGCTGACCGCCGCCGCGGCGGCCCACGCCGACCCGGCGACCGTCACCACCCAGGTCGTCAAGGAGACCAACACGATCCCGTTCACCAACCCCTGCACCGGGGAGACCGGGACGGCAACCATCACCTACACGGCGGTGTTCCAGGAGACCGACCGCCCAGTGGACACGTTCAGCCTGGTCAACAACTTCAGTGGCGACTTCGTGCTGGTGCTGGACTCCGGCGCCACCATCACCGGCCACTTCGTGCAGACCTACGTGATCGGCGGTGGCGAGAACCTGACGCTCAACTCGGTGCTGACCGCGCAGGGAACGGCCTCGGACGGGTCGCGCTTCTCGCTCCAGTTCCAGGTGATCCAGGCAGAGAACGGCCTCGGCGTGCTGGTGGTGGACCTCACCAAGTGTTAGCGCCGGCGCGTGACAACAGGGGCGAAACCCCGCCCCCCCACCATCGACACCAACCTCAAGGAGTTCGGACATGCGACGACGACTGCTGGCCTGGCTGACGGGCCTGACACTGGCGGGGACGCTGCTGGCGCCGACCGCCGCCCTTGCCACCCAGACCCCGACCATCCAATTCAGCGATACCGATTCCTTCGCTCACATCAACCCCTGCTCGGGCGCGACCGGGACGCTGACGGTGGCCTTCTTCGGTGTCCTCCACATCACCACGCTGGACAACGGCACCGTCCACGTGACCGAGACGCTGACCACCACCGCCATGTTCGTCCCCAACGATCCCAGCCAGCCGACCTACACCGGCCACTACGCCGAGTCGGATAGCTTCAACACCAACGCCAACAACGTCACCGGCACGGTCACCTTCAACGCCATCGCGCACGGGTCTGACGGGTCGCTCATCAAGATGCACGCGCTCTACCACCGCACGGTCAACGCCGACGGGACAGTCACTTCGTCGATCGAGACGGAGAAGTTGACCTGCCTGTAGCGCTTCGCTCGGGCCGAACGGGCCAAGACCCACCGCCCAGGCGCCTCACGGTCGAGGACATGGTCGCCGAGGGTGACAAGGTCGCGGTGCGCTGGATGGGCGAGGGCACTCACCGGGGGAAGTTGCTGGGCATCCCGCCCACTGGCAAGCACGTCCGGATGATGAGCATCGGCATCTACCGGCTGGCCGGGGGAAGATCGCCGAGCACTGGGAGCAATGGGATCGGCTACACCTGCTGCAGCAGCTCGGCGTCATGCCGACGCCAAGCCAGGAGCAACCCTGAGCCTCGACGAGGCGTACCAAGCGATGCAAGCTTGATCATGTGCTGGTGCTCAATGGGGAGGGCGGGGTAGGTCATGTCCACCGAAGAGAACAAGAAGGTCGTCCTGCGCTGGATCGCGGAGGCGTGGGAGAAGAAGAACCTCGGCGTCATCGATGAACTGCACGCGCCTGACTACGTCGGCTATATCGTCGGTACCCCTGGACCGGTCCGAGGCCGTGAGGCATTGAAACAGCTTTTCGCCACCTACTTCGCCGCCTTCGACCTTCACCGCACGAACGAGTTCCTCGTCGCTGAGGGCGACAAGGTGGTGGCCTACGACACCTACCGCGCCAAGCACACGGGTGAGTTCGCTGGCATCCCGCCGACGGGGAAGGAGTTGACCGCTACCGGCGTCGACATCTACCGGATCGTGGACGGCAAGATCGTGGAACAGCGGTTTGAAATGGACTTCACGGGCTATTTGCAGCGGCTCGGCGTCCTCCCGACGCCAGGACCAACCGCACCATCCGAGCAATGGTAGGTCGGTGACGATCAGCTCAGAGCAAGGACGCACGGACCTCGGTGGGCGTCTGGCGACAGCGTGGAGGACCCCATCATGTATCTCTTTCTGAATCTTGTTGCGTTCATGAGCTTGGGCCTGGTTCCCACCGTGCTGTTCTTCGTCCTGGCCGGGCGCTGGGATTTGTGGAATGCCTGGATAGCTGCTGGGATTTTTGTCGGCTGGGCTGCCTTCGCGACCCTGGTGGCGTATCGTACGAACCCGTATTTGTTGAAGGAGCGAATGCGGCCGGGACCTGGCGGGCGCGTCCGGTGGACGACGGCTCGCGCCTTTGTCGTGCTGACCATCGTGCAGTGGATCATCGCTGGGCTGGATCAGCGGTTTCACTGGTCTGATATTCTCCCGCCGGCCGGGGTAGCGGCCGGATTAATGGTCTTGGCCATCGGCTGGGGGCTGGCAACGTGGTCGTCGCTGGTCAATCCCTTCTTTTCTCCCGAGGTTCGCATTCAAGCCGATGTCGGACAGCGGGTGATCAGCAAGGGACCATACGCCATCGTGCGGCATCCCGGTTACGCAACCATCCTATTGTCATCGCTCGCTAATGGGCTGGCGCTCAATTCGCTGCTATCGATCATTCCGACGGTCATCTATGCGGCAATTACCGTGCGCGTAACGGCGATTGAGGATCGGATGCTGCATGACGAGCTGGCCGGCTATTCAGGTTACGCAGCGGTGGTTCGCTATCGCCTGATCCCTGGCGTGTGGTAGAGGCTCGCCGAGGAAGCGGGGGAGTTAGCCGCGGCCCGTTGCCGCACACCAGCGTGTTGCGCGATGGCGACCTTGCCCATGGCCTCGGCAATGCTGTGGGTGAGGCCGGCTCCCCGGGCGGCCGTCGTGTCGTGCCGGCCGAGGACGGCCGCCGCAGGCGGCCGCCCTCAAGGCCGGCCTTGAAACCGTGAGGAGAAGTCTCACGGGAGGCTTATCCAGGAAGACCACGCCGTACCGTCGTCTCCTCAGCAGCGGCCTCCTTGATAGCAGGAAGGATGAGGTGCCATGGGTACTGATCCCGCTTTCCCTGGCGAGGGCGATGCAGCGGGAGCACATCTGGGCCGAACAAGACGCGAACACGCACCTGGCGAAGCCGCTCGATGCTCTGCGCCAACGCCGGGTGCACAGCCTGGGCGGCGTTCAGGTAGGGAAGCACCACCACGGGCAGGCCCTTCCCGATCGCCTCACACAGCAACCCCAGCGCCAGGGTGTCAGCGATCCCCGCCGCCCACTTGTTGATGGTATTGAAGGTTGCCGGGGCAACCACGATTGCGTCCGGCTCGGGCAGCACGTCAGGCTCGCCCGGCAGCTTGTAGTCGTGGCGGACCGGGTGGCCGGTGCGCTCTGTGAGCCCGGGCACGTCGAGCCACTGAAAGGCGCGGCGATCAGGCAGACATCCCAGCCGTCCTGCTGCGCCAGGTCGATGAGGACATGCACGTCCATGGCGGGCGGCGCAGCACAAGTGATGATGTAGAGTACCTGCCGGTTTGACCTGCGGTCTTGATCGCTCACGCGGCCAGGACCCCAACGCGCCTGGCAAGGTCACGCAGCCCTGGCTTGGTCGTCCGCCGCTCACGGTGCAGCAGCTCCACTACCAGCCGTCGGACGGCTGGCTGAAGGTGGACTTCTTGGGGGGCCAGCCGCTCGGCGTGGAGCAAGGCGTCAAGGGCCTGGTGATCCTTGCGCCACTGCCCAAAGCCCTGGGCAAGGTCCAGCAGGTGGTGGGCACGGCGCTCCAGCGACGGCAGCTGCGACGGGTCAATCGCCCGGGCCAGCTCGACCACCCGGCCGGCATCTCCCAGTTCCACCGCGACCGAGGCCCGATGGATGCCGACGTTGGTTGGCCCAAAGACAGTCCAGAAGTCGTTGCGATCCTCACCCAGCCGCTGGGAGACCAGGCTGGCCTCGGTGAGAAACTCGCTCGCCCCGGCGCGATCACCCCGTGTTGCCGGCAGGTTTGTTTGGTGGTCGTTCGGCGTGATTGCGTGGGGATGGTTCGGCAACGTCTGGTGGGGAGGCCACGGATGTGGCAGCGCCGACCGGTGTGGGTCGGCGCTGGGGTGGCGGGTCAGTCGCGGGTGAGCTCGGCGGCGGCGCGTCTGGCGCAGGTGTCGTCGACCAGCGCCTTGCCGTCGGCGGCCGCGGCGGTCAGCGCGGCGGTGGCGGCGTTGTTGAGCTTGCGTGGCAGGCCGCCGGCTACCCGGTGCAGCCGGGCGATGGCGTCGTCGGCGAACAGCGGCTCGGTGCGGCCGGCCAGGTGAAGGTGGTGGGCGAGGCAGGTGGCGGACTCGGCCAGGTCCATGGGCGCGATGGTGTAGCGGGTGGCGGTGCGCTGGTCGAGGGCGGCGAACACGCCCAGGCGGAGCTTGCGGGCGAGGGTGGGCTGGCCGAGGAGGATGCCGGCGAACGGGCCTGCGGCGTCCATGTCGGTGTTGGTGAGCAGGCGCAGCTCCTCGAGCTGCTCGGGTGACAGCAGGTGCGCTTCGTCGATGGCGAGCACGACGCGGCGGCGGCGTTCGGCTTCCTCGGCGGCGAGCAGGTCGGCGGCTTGGCGCATGACTTCGGCCTTGACGCTCCTTATCTGTGGCGGGACTCTCGGTCAACGTGTAATCCCGAGGGTGTGCTGCTGTTTGGTTGCTGGCTAGGCACGGCGAACTGAGCCGAGGGTCAAGATGGAGCGCCCGCAGCGCAGCGAGGACGAACGATCTTGAC
>DASYUT010000007.1 GCA_036000965.1 Actinomycetes bacterium | reverse complement strand
AGCCGGCCCGGGGTTGGGGTCTACCCGGCCGGACCCGTCATAAGGACTACCCGTCTTCGCGGCGTTCCTCGGGGTGCCGGTCGAGCCAGGCATCGACCTCGGCGAGCCGGTAGCGGGGCTTGGTCCCGGCCCAGTGCACCGGCGGGCCGGTGCCGGCGCGGCGCCACTTGCGCACGGTGGCGACATGGACGTGGCAGTAGTCGGCCACCTCCTGCTCGCTCATCAGCCGCTCACCCATGCTCAGAGCGTACGAGGCTTGCCGATACAGACTCACTGGCGCACACTAACGCCCACCTGCGCCCACGACCGTGGCGCGAAGCGGCCCGGCGGCGCTTGGGGCGCCCCGGGCCAGGCCGACACCCCGGGAGGTGCCGACATGGCGAAGGCTACCCGACCCGATCCGGCCGAGCTGCACGCGGTCGCCGCCGCTGCTGAGCGGGCCGTCACCGGCCTCGCCCGGGTGGTCGGCCGCGCCGCTGGCGCCGGCCTGATCATCGACGACGAGATCGTCGCCGCCGTCGCCACGATCACAAGCTGGGCGGCGTGGGTCGCCAAGTACGCCGACGCTGCCGAGCACACCGACTGAGATGGGGTAAGCCGGCCCTGATCGTGGGGTACAGCCCTGCCGGCCCTGCCGGGTCAGGTACCCTCACCAGGGACGATGCGTTTCGCTAGTCTCTCCTAGCTGAAGGGGCCGGGGCAGGCCCGGCCCAGGAGTGCGGCCCCCGCCGGGGCGCGGCCCGTCGGGGTGACGTCAGTAGAATCCAGCTGATGAGATTCCAACGGGCCAGCGGCTGGCGCGGGCGCCAGAGGGCTCACCGCGGTCAGGTCCGCGCCGTCAGCCGGGGCCTCGCGGCCCTGGCTGTGGCCGCGGCCGGCTGTCTCGGGGCGGCCGGGGCCGCCAGCGCCATCCCACGGCCAGCCCAGGCCAGCGAGCCGGTCGCGCTCGTGCTCGTGCAGCGGTTGACCTGGGATGAGGCGACCGCCGCGGCCCGCCTCGCTGGGGGGCCGGTGGCGGCCGGGCTGGTGTCCACCATGCCCCCGCACGCGCCGTTTCCCGCGCAGATCCTGTCGCTCGCCGCCGCGCAGCGGGTCATCCCGGGCGGGGAGGGCCTCGCCCTTGTCGAGCGCTTCCGGGCGGCCAGCCCGGACGGCTGCTACCTTGGCCTGCCGCCGGTCGACGTGGTCGCCGCCCCGGGCATGGAGGCAGCCGGGCTGCTCGCCGTGCAGGCGACCGGCACGCCACCCCCGCCCCGGCCCCTGGCCGGCGACTGGGCCCCGGCACCGGGCCGGGTGCTGGCCCTTGCCGTGCCCGACGCGGCCGGGCTGGCCGCCGTGCTCAGCCGCCTTCCCGCCGGCACCTGGGTACTGGTTGCCGGGCTCAACCCGGCGCCCGGACGGGCCCGCATGGCGCCCTTCCTCGAGCTCGGTGGTCAGGCCGGGCTGGTCACCTCCGACTCCACCAGGCGGTCCGGCCTGGTCGCGCTCGAGGACGTCTGCCCGACGCTGGCCGCGACCGGCCGGCGCGGCAACGGGTCACCGATCCGGGTCCAGGCAACGGCCGACCCCCTGGGCGCCACCACCCGGCTCGACCGCCGCGTGGCCGCCCTCGTCACCGCCCGGACCTGGGCCATCCCGACCCTGGCCCTGGCCGGCGCCTTGGCCGTCGTGTTGCTCGCGTTGACCTGGTGGCCGGGTGCCGGTCCCCGGCCAGGAGAGGGCCCGGATGATCAGACGGGCGACCGGGTACCACCAGCCCGCGCTGCCCCTGCAGCCGGTGCTGCCCGCGCTGCCCGTCCAGCCGGCGCTGCCCGTGCAGCCTGTCCAGCCCGCGCTGGCTGGGCTGCCCGTCCAGCCCGTGGCTTCGTCCTGCTCACCTTGGCCCTGCCGTCGGGGTACCTCGTCGCCAGCATGGTCGCCCCGGCCTCGGGGCCGGCCTGGCTGCTGCTCGGGGTGGCGCTCGGCGTGGCGCTGGCCATCGGTGCAGCCCGCCTCGCCCGGATCCCCAGCAGTCGCGCGGACGCCTCACGGGCGGCCGTCGACCCGGATGGCCCGGACCGTTCCTCCGGCGGGAGGGCCGGTTCGGCGCCGGCGTGGCTCGGGGCCGTGCTGCTCGCGCTGGTGGCCGGGGACCTCCTGCTCGGCGGGCATGGCCTGGAGCGTCCACTGCTCGGCGGCAGCGCGTTCGACGGGGAGCGGTTCTACGGGCTCGGCAACGGGTACTTCGCGCTCGCGCTGGCCAGCGTCATGCTGGTCGCCGCGTACGCGGCCCGGATGTCCCCATGGGCCATGGTGGGCCTGCTCGCCGGCTTCGCCCTGGTCGACGGGCTGCCCATGCTTGGGGCCGACGTCGGCGGGGCGCTCACCGCCATGCTGACCGCCGCTGCGGCCTGGCTGCTCGGTGACCAGCCCTGGCCGCCCGCCCGCGCGGCTTCCCGCGGGCGGGGGCTCGCCCGCGCCCTCGCCGTTGCCGGCCTGGCGCTGGCCGCCGGGCTGGCCGTCGCCTTCGGCGCCGGCCTGGTCACCGGCGAGCCGACCCACGGCAGCCGCTTCGTCGACCGGCTGACCGGCGAGGGGCCGGTCGCGGCGGCGCGGGTCGTCACCCACCAGCTCGGGCGGAACGGTCGCCTGCTCGCCAACAGCTTCTTCGCCTGGGTCGGGCCCATCCAGGTGGTCGTGGCCGGCGTCCTGGCCGCCCGGCCGCCCCGGGCGCTCGCCGCCGTCCTTCCCGAGCGCGTCCGCCGCGTGACCCTGGTCGGCGCCCTCGGGTCGGTGCTGCTGATCCTCCTGAACGACACCGGGGTGACCGCCACCAGCGCGAGCGGCCTGTTCCTGCTCGCCATCCTGGCCTGGAGCATGCTGCGCGAGAGGCAGGCGCCCTCCGGCGGCGAGGTGGACGCCGACGAACTCCGGGCTCGGCCCGCCAGGGGCTCGGCCGGCCCGGAGGTCAGTGGGCCGGGCCCGACTGCCAGTTCCGGCCGAACCGGTGCGGCACCTCGGCCATGACCTCGGCGGCGAGCGCGTCGGGGTCGCCGGCGCCGAGCCGCTCGGTCACCACCCGGACCGCGTCGTCCACCAGGGCGCCCGGCGGCACCGCAGCCGCCGCCCAGCGAGCCAGGGCCCGGACGCTGCGCGTCCTCGCCTGGATCCGGACGGACAGCTCGCGGGCGATGGCGTCCTCGAACCGGTTCATGACCGCCAGCCTACGCCGGCACCGTCGGCCTGGCCGGGCCTTCTCCGCACCCCGCGCCGCGCTGCGCACCGGGCCACCCACCCTGCACCGGGCCACCCACCCTGCACCGGGCCACCCCCCCGCACCGGGGCCGCCCCACCCCGGGGGCCGCCCCACCCCGCACCGGGCCGCCCCACCCCGCACCGGGCCGCCCCATCCGCACCGGGCCGCGCCGCGCTACATCGGGCCGCCCCCCCCGCACCCGGGCCCCACCCTGCGCACCCGGGCCGCTCGGTCGGCGGCCCGCCGGGTACACTCCGGACGTGCGCGCCATCGACCTCCACGTCCACCTGCCCCTGCCCGCCTGGGTGGAGGGGAGCCTCGGTCCGTACCGGGAGCCGGCCGAGCGCTACTTCCGCAGCCGGGTCGAGCTGCAGACCGCCGAGGAGCTGGCCGCCGTCTACGAGGCGATCGACTGCGTCGGGGTGCTGCTCGGCTGGGACGCGGAGACAGCCACCCGGCGCCCGCGCCTGCCCAACGACCTCGTGGCCGAGATCGTGGCCAGGTTCCCCGGCCGCTTCGTGGGGTTCGCCGGCATCGACCCGTGGAAGGGCGCCGGCGCGCTCCGCGAGATGCGCCGGGCCCGCGAGGAGCTCGGGCTCTCCGGCTACAAGTTCCACCCCTCCATGCAGGCGTTCCGGCCCGACGACGCGCGCTGGTCCGAGCTGTTCGAGCGGGCCGCCGGGTACGGCGTCCCCTGCCTGTTCCACACCGGCACCAGCGGCATCGGCGCGGGCATGCCCGGCGGCCAGGGCGTGGAGCTCGCCTACGCCCGGCCCATCCACCTGGACGCGGTGGCCGCCCGCTACCCCGAGCTGCCGGTGATCATGGCCCACTTCGGCTGGCCGTGGCATCTCGAAGCGGTGGCCATCGCGCTGCACAAGGCCAACGTCTACCTGGAGCTGTCGGGCTGGCGGCCGCGCTACGTCCCGGACGAGGTGGTGCGCGAGGCTGAGGGTCGCCTCGCCGACCGGGTGCTGTTCGGATCGGATGCACCGTTCTTCGCCGCCGACACGGTGCTGAAGGAGTGGGAGCAGCGCCTCACGCCGTCGGCATTCCGCCGCGTGGCCAGGGACAACGCCGCCCGCCTGCTGGGGCTGCCGGGCTGATGCCGTACGGGGAGGGCTCGCCGTGGCGGTTCCGGGGATCGCCCCTGGCCCTCGAGTGGGTGGCCGACGGCTGGCACCTGCGGGTCGTGCAGCCCTACCGGGCCACCAAACTCTACCGCTGCCCAGGCTGCGACCAGGAGATCTTCCCGCGCACGCTGCACGTGGTGGTCTGGCCCGAGGGCAGCCCCGAGCAGCGCCGCCACTGGCACAAGTCGTGCTGGGAGCGCCGCTTCGCCGACCTGCAGCGCTCGACCCGCCCCGAGCGCCGATGACCACGGCGCGTGGGCTGGGGGCGGGGTCGGGCGCGGGCGGGGCGTCGGCCACCCCGGCGGGCGTCCGGTGAGCGCGATGGGCCGGGAGGAGCCGCCGGGCACGCGGGAGCGGGTGTGGCTGCGCACCGCCGACGGGATCGACCTGGAGGGGGAGCTGCGGCTGCCCGAGGGGGAACCGGTGGCCGGGGTCGCCTTCGCGCACCCGCACCCCAAGCACGGCGGCACCATGGGCACGATCCTGGTTCCGAGGGCGGGCCGCGCCCTCCAGGCGGCCGGCTACGCGTTTCTCCGCTGGAACTTCCGCGGGGCCGGGCGGAGTGGGGGTGAGCACGACGACGGCGTGAGCGAGCAGCACGACGTGCGGGCCGCGGCTGACCTGGTGGCCGGGTGCTGCGGCGGACGGGTCGTGCTCGGTGGCTGGTCGTTCGGGGCCGACATGAGCCTGTGCGCCGCTCCCGCCGACGAGCGGGTGGCCGGCGTGGTCGCGGTCGCCCCGCCGCTCTGGTACCTCGGCGACGCGGACTGGGACCGCCTGGCCGCCTGGGGCCGGCCGGTCCGGTTCGTCCTCGCCGACCACGACCGCTACCGGCCCAAGGAGGAGGTGCGCGAGCTGGCGGCCGGCCTGCCCGACGCCGGCTTCGAGGTCGTGCCTGGGGCCGGGCACCTGTTCACGGGCCGGCTCGACGAGGCGGTCGCGGCCGTGCTTGCCGCGGTCCGCGCCGTGGCCCCACCCACCGAGCAGCATGTGCCAGATCCGAAGGGCTTCCTCTAATGCGCGTCGGCGACGCGAGCCCGCGCAAAGGGCGCCCCTCCGGTTGTCGCGTGTCACCGGCCGATCTGGTCCCTACACTGCCGGCTATGGCTCGGGTCTCTGGGCGTGGAGTCGAGGAGGACGGATGAGTCATGGTGCATCCAATCCGTCCGGCTGGTTGCCGCGCCGGGTGCTGGGGCAGTGTGGGATCGAAGTCTCGGCACTTGGGATCGGGTGTTGGGCGATCGGTGGGGAGGATTTCAACCTGGGCCTTCCCATGGGGTGGAGTGGTACGGACGAGGCCGCCTCCGTGGCCGGGTTGGAGAAGGCCTACGAGTTGGGCGCCACGCTGTTCGACACGGCCGACGTCTACGGGCATGGACGGTCCGAGCGGCTGCTGGGTCGGCTGCTGGCGCAGGTGCCTCGCTCATCGATCGTCGTTGCCTCCAAGGTCGGCTACTTCGCCGGGACAGCGCCGCACGGGTATCACCCACCTCACATGCGCCACCAACTCGAGCAGACGCTGGACAATCTCGGAACTGACTACCTGGACGTCTATTTCCTGCACCACGCCGACTTCGGGCACGCCGACGTCCATCCCGACGCAGCGGTCGCAGCGATGCGTGCCTTCCAGGCCGAAGGGCTGATCCGTGCGGTCGGGATGCGCGGTCCGCACCGCTTCGCCTTGGAGCGACGGACAACTCCCGCCGTGCGAGAGGACAAGGTAGAGCGCTTCCGCAGGCTGTTCGACCGGGTCCATCCTGCGGTGCTGGCCGTGCGGGACAACCTGCTCACTCCGCAGGCTCGCTCGGCCGGGATCTTCTCCTTCGCTGCAGAGCGCGGGTGCGGTCTGCTGATCAACAAGCCGCTGGCCCAAGGGCTGCTCACCGGCAGCCATGGCCATGACCAGCCGCGCGGGTTCGGCCCGGGCGATCACCGGACGCGCAAGCGGTGGTTCACGCCGCCGGCGCTGCGGGTGATCGAGGATGGCCTGACCCGACTGCGCGAGCGGTTCGGAAGTGAGCCGCGGGATCTCATCAGGATCGCGCTGTGGTCCTGCCTGGAGCGCAGCGCAAGCGGGGCGGTTCTGGTCGGGTTCACCCGACCGGAGCAGGTGGAGACCAATCTGACGTGCCTCGGCCGTCCGCCGACCGCCGAGGACCTCCTGTTCGCACGGGAGGTCATGGCCGGCGTGCAGCAGCAGTTGGATGCGGCCGGCGAGGTGTTCCTCGACGAGGCGCCGAGCCGGCCCGGGGCGCCGTCGTGACGACCGGTCCCCTGGCTTCCCTGACCGACGGCTCGCAGCTCACGTTGCTGCCCCTAACGCCGCCTCCGGCGGCTCCGGCCGCCGGCTTGCGGCTGCTGACCTGGAACGTCCAGCATGCCGCGCCCGCACGGGCTCGGCAGCAGGTCGCGTGGCTCGTGGCCCGGTGCGACGCGGACGTGCTCGTGCTCACCGAGGTCGCCGACACCCCTGGCGGGCGCACCCTCGTCCAGTCACTGGCCGAGAACGGCTACTCGGTGCATGGCAACGCCGAGGTAGACGGCGATTACCTCGTCCTGGTGGCGGCCCGCGCCGGACGGCTGGAGCCAGTCGCTCCGGTGCGGGCGGGGCACCTGCCGCACCGGCTGGCCGCAGCCCGGCTGTACCTGCCGGGCGGACAGACGGTCGGTCTTGTCGGGATGTACGTGCCCTCCCGGGGAGCCAAGGAACGCCGAAACCTCGACAAGCGGGCCTTCCAGGACGCGGTGGTTGCCGTGTTGCCAGGACTGCGCGTGCTCATGGCAGAGGGCCCCGTCCTGATCGCTGGCGACCTCAACGTGGTCGAACCGGGCCACCAGCCCCACCACACGGTGTTCGGCGGCTGGGAGTACGACTTCTACCGGGCGTTCGGGACCGCGGGCTTCGTCGACGCCTTCCGCCACCTTCACCCCGACGCCGTGGAGCACTCCTGGTTCGGGCGCCGCTCTGGCGCCGGCTACCGGTTCGACCACGTTTTCTGTAGCGCGCCACACCTGCCGGCCCTGCGGGACTGTCGCTACCTTCACGCCCCGCGCGAGCAGGGGCTGAGCGATCACTCGGCCATGCTCGCCACCCTGGCGCTCACCGGCGGCTGAGCACGCGCCATTGCACCGGCGGTCCCGGCTTCGAGCTGTGCTGGTGCGCGTGCCCGCATTCCAGGGTTTCACCCCTTGCCTATCTGGAGCTGGTTAGCCACGATAGACAGAATTGCTGGCTTTACGATCCTCGTAACTTGCGGCAAGGATACGAAGCGATGTCGCAAAAAACCGCTAACACCAGCTATGACCGACTTCTGACAACCGTCGAGCAGGTCGCTGGCCGGCTACTCACCTCGCTGGATCCCGCCTTGCTCGACGAACCGGTCTGCCTGCAGGCGACACTCGCCGATCACCTCGTCGGGACGGCGACCAAGGTGATCGTGACCGGCACCCATGACCGCCGCCTGTTGTTGGTCGAGCGCGGTGGTCGAAGCTGGCTAGCCGCCGATCTCTCCGGACAGCCGCACGCCACTCGGGCGTGGCCGACGTGGGTCTCCGGTCGCATCGAGATTTCGACCCCGGACCGGTGGTTGTCCGGCGCGATGATCACCCATGAGGCCGTCGACCGCCTCACGCGACCGCGGGTGCTGCTGGTCGCGCTGTACCACCCGGAGTTCTTCCCGCTTCCCCGCTTCCCGCTTGGCATCTCCGACCTCGCGCGAGCTGCACGCGCCACCCTGCTCGGCCAGGTCGAGCTGATGGACATGCAACTTGGGGCCAAGCTGGACGACATCATCGGGGCAGTGCTTGGCGGCCGTCCAGACATCCTCGGCATCTCGGCGACCTTCGGCCAGCACGACCTGATGATCCGCCTGCTGGACGAGGTCACCGACCTTTCAGAGCAGCCGCTGGTCCTCGCGGGGGGCAGCCTGACCGTTCGCAACGAGCGAATCCTGCTCGAACGCTATCCCAAGCTCCTGGTCGCCCGCGGTGCCGGCGAGCCAACCATCCAGGACATGCTCGCCTACTGGCACGGCGACCTGGAGATCGAGGCGATCCGGGGCATCGGCTACGTCGGTGGGCCTCGCGGCGAAGGGACGGTAGCAATCAGCCGGTATCACCGCACCGGCACCGTCGCGAACCGGCTTCACAGCGACAACTTCCCCGAGCTGGACCTGCTGGACGCCACCTTCCGGCATAAGGGCGTCGCGCAGCTCGAGTCCTCGCGCGGCTGCACCAACTACTGCTCGTTCTGCCCCCGTGGTCACAAGGGGACGTGGGCCGGGACCGCCCCACAGGAGCTCTCCCAGATGCTCCGAGCGATGGCACCGGTCTTCGACCGGCATCCCGAGATCTCTCGCACGATCTACCTCGTCGACGAGGAGTTCATCGGCCGCAGCCCCGACGCCGTGCCGCGGGCGCTAGCCGTCGCGAACGCCTTGCATGCCGCCGGGTTCCGCTGGGAGACAAGCTGTCGCATCGACCAGGTCGTGCGGCTCGACCGCGATCGGGCCTGGCAGGTCGAACGCGGCCGGATGTGGCGCGAGCTGGTCGCTCGAGGCTTGCGCCGCTGCCTGTTCGGCGTCGAGTCCGGCGTCACGTCGATCTTGCAGAGGTTCAACAAGGAGACGACCGGCGAGCAGAACGCCCTCGCGATCCGTACTCTCTGCGCCCTGGGGGTCCCGACCCGCTTCACCTACATCACCTTCGACCACCTGATGACCGACGCCGAACTGCGTGACAGCCACGCCTTCCAGGCCCGTACCGACCTGCTGCTCAAGCCGCTGCCCCTTATCTGTGGCGGGACTCTCGGTCAACGTGTAATCCCGAGGGTGTGCTGCTGTTTGGTTGCTGGCTAGGCACGGCGAACTGAGCCGAGGGTCAAGATGGAGCGCCCGCAGCGCAGCGAGGACGAACGATCTTGAC
>DASYUT010000006.1 GCA_036000965.1 Actinomycetes bacterium | reverse complement strand
CCCTCACTCGACCTCACGACCCGCGCCGTCCACGACGAGCCACGGCAGCGAGGGCGCCGACTCGGCCACCACTGCCCGACTCGAGGCAACTGGCTTCGGCGATCGATCAGCGCTCGATGAACCTCATCCCTGCGGGGTCGGGGGTGGGTGTCAGCGGGTGAGGGACTCGGCGGCGGCGATGAGCTGGTCGACGGTGGCGGCGCCGCGCAGGGTCACCACCACCCCGCCCGTGCTGCGCAGCCACAGGTAGGGCGTGTCGTCGCTGGGCAGGCCGATGGTCGCCACCGTGCCGGCGAAGGCGCCGTGGCGCAGCCGGTACTGCCTGCGCGCGCGGATCGCGCCCTCGGCGCCGAACGGGTCGTCGTAGGCGCCGCCGCGACCCAGCTCCTGGTCGCGGACCAGCAGGGTGGTGACCACAAAGCGCTCCAGGCCGCTGCCGTAGACGGCGACCACCAGGTCGTGGCCCGGCGGGTTCACGCCCTCGCTGCCGGTGCGAGAGCCGGTAGGGGCGTAGCCGGCGCGCAGCAGCGTCCAGCCCGGCTGGGGAAGCTTGCCGACCCGCGGCACCCGGTAGCTCGCCTGCGCGATGGCCGCCTCGAGCGGCATGGTCCGAAAGCCGCGGTCCTCGCGCACCTCGGCGCCGGGCGGGACGGCGAACTCCTCGGACGGCACGGGGTCGTTGACGTGCCTGAAGTCATAGCTGTAGCGGATCTGCTGCCAGACCACGATCCGGCCCGGCTTGGAGCGGTCCTGGTACTGGATGCGGACCGGCAGGTAGGTGGTGGTGTCGACCCACACCTCAAGGTGGGTGATCAGGGGGACTCCCACGCCCGGGGCGCCAAGGGCGTCCCGCTCGCGCTGCAGGACCAGCACGTAGACCTCGCGGCCGTTGCGCTGCTGGACCTTGGCGGGCCGGTCGGGGTCCTCCAGCCGCCCGCGGAACCAGGTGGGCGTGGAGAAGCTTGTGGCCAGCGGGCCGAGCGCGTCCTCGCCCTGGGGGCGGACCAGCGGCGTCCCGTTCCAGAGGGCGGGCCGGGGATCTTGGTGCAACACCCAGACGCGGCGCGCCTTGAGCCCGTCGTTGATCCTGAGCCTGAACAGCGCGCCTGGGGGTCCCTGGATCCGCAGCCGGTCGGGGCTGGCGTACACGAACCGGTAGGTGCCCTTCCTTCCCGGAGTCAGGCATCCTTCCGCCGCCCTCGCTGACCCGGTGGTGGTACGGGTGTCCGGCCCTCACCCCGGGTTCGAAGACACCTTCGACTTCTGCGCGCGACCAGTCTCATCGGCTGACGGGCACGTCTCACTCACGCGACGACGACGCGCCCGGGCGCTCAGGTGCAGCGGGTGACGGCAATCGAACCCGCACCGTCAGCGAGGGCGGCGGTGTGCGCGGCGACGGGACGCGGTCCAGGACGATGCCGAAGTAGGTCCGGTAGGCGGCGAGCACCTCGGCGTCGCCAGTCAGGGTGCGCTCGTGCCGCTGGTTGCCGGCCGTCTCGATGAGGGTCCGGTCGCTCAGGGTGACGCGGCCGGTCTGGGTGAGCCGGGAGCAGACCAGCGACTGGGTGAAGTGGGACTTGGGCGAGGTCTGGTGCCACCAGCAGGTCGCCTCGAAGTCGCGCAGCGCGCGGGGGCGTAGCTCGGCGCGGTACTGCGGCTCGCCGTCCCTGATGACGTCGAGGTCGCCGCTGGCGGTCTCGGCGATGCGGAAGGTTCCGCCGGGGTCGGCCTGCTCGGCATGGACGCCGAGCCGCAGCGGGTAGTGGCTGTGGCGGCCGAAGCCGACGTCGGCGAGCCACGATTCGGGGGTGTCGGCGTCGACCCGCAGGGCGAGATGGTCGAACGGCGGTCCCAGACCATCGCGGCCGAAGCCGCGGGCGGCAAGGAGCGTCACGGTGAAGCCGAGCGCGGACAGCAGTGCCGCGAACGCGCCGTTGAGTTCGTAGCAGAACCCGCCGCGACGTCGCTGGACCACCTTGTTGACCAGTGCCTCCGCGTCGAGCTCGATCGGCTCGCGCAGGTGGATGCTGAGGTTCTCGAAGGGCACCGCGAGCAGGTGGCGCAGCTGCAGCTCCCGCAGTGCCGTTGCGTCGGCCCGTACCGGGCGGGCCATGCCGATGCGGGCCAGGTAGGTGTCCAGTTGCGGGCCGTCCATCGCGCACCCACCTCGTAGTTGCCTCTTTATGTTGACGTGTCACCTAAACCTGGTATAGTGTAGATGATATGTCAACTATCCAGTCGCATGCCGAGATGAACGAACCGCGATGGCTCGACGACGCCGAGGCCCGCGCGTGGCGCGGCTACATGCGCATGCGCACGCTGTTGAACGCCCAGATCGTGCGGGACCTGGCCCGAGAGGCCGGCCTGTCCGGGCCCGACTACGACGTCCTGTCCAACCTGTCCGAGGCCGAAGGGCGCCGCTCGCGGCTCGGCGAGCTCGCCGAGCACATGGCGTGGTCGAGGAGCCGGCTGTCCCACCACATCACCCGGATGGAGCAGCGCGGGCTGGTCACCAGGGAGGATTGCACCGCCGACGGCCGGGGCGCCTTCGTGGTGCTGACCGACGCCGGCTTCCGCGCGATCGAGGCCGCCGCCCCCGGTCACGTCGCATCGGTGCGGCGGCACTTCATCGACCTGCTGTCCAGGGAGCAGCTCGACGCGCTCGCCGAGATCGCCCAGACGGTCGTCGACCGCATGGCCGAGGAGGAGCCGGCATGACGCGCCGGAGGGGTCTGGGGAACCCCAAAGGGGGTGCCCCAGTGAATCGGGCCGAGCCGAGGTTCCCCGCCGTTCGCCGCCCGCTCGCCTGGGTCCGGCTCCTGGCCGGGTTGTGGCTGTTCGCCGCCGGCGTGGTCCTGGGGCTCCGGTCCGGGCTGGGCGTGTCGCCCTGGGACGTGCTCCACGACGGGATCCGGCAGGCCACCCCGTTGTCGTTCGGCGCCGCAACCATCCTCGTCGGCGTGGTCCTGGTGGTCGTGGCGCTTGCGTCCGGCGTCAGGCCCGGGCCGGGCACGCTGGCGAACATGCTGCTCATCGGCGTGTTCGCCGACGTCATGCTCGGCAGCGGGATGGCCGGGGACCTGGACGCCCAGTGGCTGCCACTCCGGCTCGCGGCGGTGCTGGCCGGGGTCGGGCTGGTCGCGCTCGGCTCAGCGCTCTACATCGGCGCCGGCCTCGGCGCCGGGCCCCGGGACTCGCTGATGCTGGCGATCGCGGCACGGACACGGCTTCGGGTCGGTCTGGTCCGGGCGTTGATCGAGGCGAGCGTGCTCGCCGTCGGGTGGGCCCTCGGCGGGGCGGCCGGCGTCGGCACGATGCTGTTCGCCTTCGGGATCGGCCCCGCCGTCGAGCTGACGTTCCGGCTGCTGCGGGTCGAGGCGCCCGAGCAGCCGAACCATTGGGCGAAGCGAAGGGAACGCGCATGCGTGGACTCCTGATCGGGTGGACGAGCGTGCCGACGCACAGCCGTCTGTGGTGGCAGGACCCCCGGGCGCCGTCGCCGAGCAACTGCTCGGGTTCGTCAAGCTCGGCTTCACCGCCCTGAATCTCATCCCGGCCGGGCCCGGCAAGGACGAGCAGGCCGAACGCCTGGCGCGCGAGGTGATCCCCACCGCGCGAGCGGGCCAGGCGCAGGTCGACGGGGGGAGCTGACAGGGCGAACCTCAGCCCGTTCCACTCCAGGAGCCCGACGATGTTGGCTAGTCGACCCAGGATCTCTATCGCGAACTCAGAAACAGGTCACGCGTGCGAGCTCACTTCACGACCCGGTACCGAAGGTGGGTGACGCCGGTGGGTGACTCGATCACCCTGGTGCACTCGAGCGCAACCTGCCCGGCCCCGAGATGGTTCTCGAACAGCCGGACCCCGTCACCGAGAAGCACGGGGACCACGTGGATCTGAAGCTCGTCGAGGAGGCCCGCCCTCAGGTACTGCTGCACGACGTTCGCGCCTCCTCCCACCGCGACGTCCTTGTCACCTGCGGCCGCCTGCGCCTGCTCGAGCGCGGCTTCGATCCCGTCGGCGACGAAGGTGAACGTGGTCCCCCCCTGCTTGGTCACCGGCTCCCGCGCGTGATGGGTAAGGATGAACACCGGGTGGTGGAAGGGAGGCTCATCCCCCCACCAGGCGTCCGCGTTCGGGTCATCGGCCCACGGGCCCGCTCCGCCGCTGAACATCCGCCTGCCCATCACGGTGGCCCCGGTGTTGCGGAGCGCCTCCGCGACCATCTCCTCGTCGTCGACAGACGGGCTGTCGTTCGACGTGGCCGACACCGGTGTCGGCTGCCAACCCGCCGCCATCCTGGCCGGCCACGGGTTTACCAACATGCGCGACCGGCTGGACGCCATCGGCGGGACCCTCACCGTCCAGGCCCAACCAGGCGCCGGCGTCCACCTCCACGGCCAGGTCGGACCTACCATCTCTTGATCGTCTTGACCCGGTAGACGTCAGGGTGTGGTTGGGTCGGCGTAGGAGCCGCCGACGATGTCGGAGTTGCCGAACCCGGCGGGGCAGTCCTGCTGGGGGGCTGGCCTGGCCACCGAGTCCCCGGTACGCAAGGACATCCGCCAGCCGTCGATGGCTGGGCAGTCAACGGCGCGCCGCACATCGTTCCAGACCGCCGCGCCGTAGCCGTTGGTCGCCACCGCGTACACGTAGTCACCCAAGAACTCCGCGGTCAGGTCGTTCTGGCTGGACGCTCGCGCGTCCCCCGGCGGGCTGCGATGCAACTGGGCGAAGGCCCCGACCGTCCCGCCGACAGCCACGGCGGCATGGGCCACCACCCCGAGCAGCGGACGGTCATTGTCAGGTCCGATCGTGCTGGTCTTGTACGGCTCGATGAAGGCGTTGTAGACCAGGTAGACATCGCCGCCATCGGGAGAGATCGCCGGCGCGGAGTAGTAGCCCCGGTCGGAGGGCTGACCGATCTCGTCCTCCACCCGGCGAAGGCCCGTCCAGGTCTCGCCCCCGTCGGTGGAGGCGCTGAAGAAGACGTGCTCGTCGTTCAGGCCGTCGCGGCCGTCCACCCAGGTGAGCACGAGCTGGTCGCTGCCGCCGGCCCCGGTCGGCGCCCCGTTGGCGATGTCGACGCTGGGCGCGTCCGACAGGTCGCTTCTGGCGCCGGCGATGCCGTCCATTGTGGTGCGGCCAAGCACCGGATCCAGGATGCCTGTGTGCTCGGCTGCAAATAGCCGCCGTGGCTGCTCGAAGGTCGCGCCGCCGTCGAAGGAGCGGGCCGTGTAGATGCCCTGCTGCTGGAGCTGCTGGTCCCAGCCCAGCCAGAACACATGCACGGTCCCGGTGCTGTCGGTGCGGATGGTGCAGCCGCTGGCCCCACTGAACAGGAAGAACGGCGTTCCGGAGGAGGAGCCGGGGATGTTGACGACGGTAACCTTGGACCAGCTGTCCCCGCCGTCGGTGGACCTGGCCACGTCCAGGGTGTGGGCATTGGACCCCGCGCTCGGCCCACCGACGTAGCGGGCGAAGCAGACGTAGGCGTGGCCGAAGAACTGGCTGGAGGCGGCGTTGTCGGCCCAGATCTGCTCCTTGTCGGCGAACGCGGCTGCACTCTCGCTGCCGGTGATGACCACCGGCGGCCTCCAGGCCGCCTTGCCGCTCGGGCCGCCGGCCGCCGCCGCGACCGGGTCGTCGGTGCGGGAGACACCGATGGCCTCCACGCCCTTGAAGCCGGCTTCGCTGCGCTTGGCGGAGAGGTTGGCGGTCAGGTTGGCGTAGTACAGCCGCGACCCGTTGGCCCACGAGAACCTGCCCTGCGCGTCCGGTCGGGGGCCAAAAGCCAGCGCCGGGTCGCCGTCGGAGACCACGCCGTTCTCGTAGTACCACGGCAGGGTGCCGATCTCCCCGCCCTGGTCGGGGGTGAGCGGCACGCAGCCGGGGTCGGGCCCGACCTGGCCAAGGCAGCTGCCGTCCACGCCGACTCGGGCGCTGTAGCCCGAGTAGGTCGACTGCACCCAGTGGTCGCCGGCGTCAAACGAGAAGACGATCCCGGAGGTGCCCACCCCGGGGGTAAACGGGCAGGTGGTGTCGTCCCCGGCGTTGCACGCCTCAAGGTCGATGTTGTCGTTGGCGCCAGCGGCGAGGATGTTCGGGTGGGCTTGGTCAACCGCGACCGCCGGCTCGTTCTGCTTGTTCGGAGAGAAGGGACTTGAAGGACTGCCGACCGACACCAGCGTGTCGCCGTCGGTCGCCGAGGCCGGCAAGGCCTGCGCGGCGACCAGCGCGGCGAGCAGGCTCACCAAAAGGATTGTGGTCCGCATGGTTGCTCGCATGCATCCTCCCGCAACGAGGCTGGGCTGTGGACGTGACCGTGGCTGGCTCCGAACCTGGCCCCACGCCTCCTTCCCCCGCCATGGCGGAGGGCGCCACCCGCACCCTCGGCCACCACAGTCGCGACCTTGCGGCGCAGCCCTGCGCTGCGCACCGTCTCTGCTGAAGGAACGCGCAGCAGGCCACCGCCGTTTCGGCCGACCACCGCTCACCGGCCGAGGACAGCCGCGTCCGGCTGTCCTCGGCCCACTGACTGGTGGAGGGGTCCTAGAAGGCTAGAAGGCGTCCACGTTGACGAGCACTTCCTTGACCCCATCCGGGTCGTCGACGTTGTTCCAGCCAAGGTTGCCGGCCTGCTGCAGGGCGCGCTTCACCGCGGCGGGGCTGGCTGCCGGGTGGGAGGCCTTGTACAGCGCGGCCGCCCCGCCCGCGTGCGGGCTCGCCATCGACGTACCGCTCAGGGTCGCGTAGCCGCCCTTCCTGTAGGTGGACAGGATGCACACCCCCGGGGCGATCAGGTCGACGTCCGCGCCGAAGTTGGAGAAGTCCGCCAACGTGTCATCCTGGTCGGCCCGGCAGGTCGGGGCGGCCAGCCCACCCGGCTCGCCGTCGAAGTCGGCCAGCGCCGAGACGGTGATGACCTCGTCATAGGCGGCGGGGACGTGGTTGGCGGCATCGTCGGCGGAGTTGCCGGCGGCGACCGTGTAGGTCACCCCGGCCGCCACCGAGTTGCAGATGGCGTCGTGCAACGGGTCGCCGGTCGCGCACCCGGAGCCGGCCGGCTCGGTCCCGGCGCCGCCGAGGCTCATGTTAGCGACCTCGATCACGTCGCTGTGGGCGGTCACCCAGTCGACCCCGCAGATGACGCTGGCGAAGCTGCCCGAGCCGGCCGGGTTGAGGACCCGCACCGCCCACAGGCGCGCCCCCGGGGCGACCCCGACCACGCCGATGTCGTTGTCCTTGGCGGCGATGATGCCGGCGACGTGGCTGCCGTGGCCGTTGCCGTCGTTAAAGCTCCGCCCGGTCGAGCAGTTGACCCCGCCCGCCACGTCGAGGTCGGGGTGGGTGGTGTCGATGCCGGTGTCGATCACGGCGACGTCGACATTCACGCTGCCCGCGCCGTTCCCGGACACGGTGCTGGAGAGTTCCCCGTCGACCCGGTCGATCCCGGTCGGCAGCACCTGGGCGTCGACGTGGACGAGCCGGTCCTGGCTGACGGAGGCGACCCGCGGGTCGGCCCGCAGTGCCTGGGCGTCCGCGGCGGACATGACGGCGCTGTAGCCCTTGAGCGCGTGGCTGTAGACGTGCCCGACCACAAGACCGCGGGTCCGTGCCTGCTCGGCGGCAACGGCCGCGGCGGAGCCGACCGAGCCTTTGAGAACCACGATGTACCCGCCGGTCGGCGCCGCGCCCGCTGCCGGCTGCCAGACCACGGCCGCCACCAGCAGGGCCACAACCGATCCGAGCAACACACGAACCCGCATGCCCACTCCCTTCAGCAGCTCCCCGCGGGAGCCCTATCGCACCAACCGCCAAGTCATATCCGATCCCAAACCAGACTGAAAGTCACAGACGCGCGTCACTTCTTGGTTTTCGCCAGGTTCATGATTGCCTGCGCCCGGCGGACATACCTGTTCTCCGCGAAGTCGCGGACGGTCTTGACGCCAAGCGCCTGCTCGAGTGCGTCCGCAGCGCTGTTGGGCAGGCCCAACGCCGCAACTGGAGCGTCGACCAGCTCGGTGAAGGCCGTCCCCTCGGACTCGTCGTCCGAGCGCCGGTTGGTCTCAGCCGTATCGGCCATTGTCGCCTCCCAGGTGCACCCGGCACCGATGCGATCGCGGTCTTGGAGGCTGGCCGGGCCCGGAGGCGATGATGCGCTCCGGGCCCAGCTGTCGTGCCGCACTGAAAGCGCAGGGGGAGGCCACTTCGGTGCGGCAGCCCACGGGTACCTTAGCCGGTGGTCGTTGGGGGTGCGCCACGCCCGTGCCCTCCCAGGCCGGTGCTTGGCGGCGGGCCGCTGCTTGGAGGTGAGACCGTGGTCGAAGGTGGGGCGACGCTGGTCGGCGACGAGCCCTGCCCCTGCCCGTGGGCACTTGCGCCGCCTGGCGTGGTGGCCTGGCAGAAGGCAGCAACCTTGTCGGCCCCGCCTGCCGCTGCCGCCAGCGCCCGGAACGCCACCGAATCCTTCCGGCGGCCGTTGTCGGCACCCCCGGCCGCTGCCGCCAGCGCCCGGAACGCCGGCGAGTCCGCCCGGCGGCCGTTGTCGGCACCCTGCCCGGCCTGCCAGGCCCGGCACAGCCCCTGCTTGGCCGCCACACCAAGCTCGGCGACCGCGGCGTCGCCCACGCCCTGGCCGGCTTGGCCGGCAGCCGAGGTGGACGGCGCCTGGCCGGCCACCCACTGAGCCGGCGTGGGCAGCAGCCCGGTTGCGGCGGCGGCCACCCCGCCGACCGACAGCACCGCCGCCAGCACCACGGCGACCGCCTTGACACTTGCCAGCTTACTGAGCACGTTCGCCCTCCGGGAGATGGGGGTGGGGGATGCGGCCGCACCGTGGCTGCGAACTCGGCCAGCGCTACGTGCTCCCAGGCCAGCTCCTGCGGGCTCGGCGGGGCGGTCGCCGCGGCCAGTAGCTTGGCCAGCCCGGCATAGCCGGGTGGGGCGTTGGCAGTGTACGGCCGACTGGTCAGCAGCCGGTCGACCGTGTCCTCGTCCAAGGCCGGCGACGCGGCCCCAAGGAACCCAAGCAATCGGTGCATGTCGGCGACAAGAGCGTCGTCGTCGCTCGTGGCGTTACCCCCGTGCCAACGCGGCCGCCTCCAGCCGCGTCGCCAGCCGCCGCAGCCCCCGGTGGGCCAGCACCCGCACCGCCCCCGGGCGTTTCCCGACGATCCTGGCCACCTCGGCGACGCCCAGGCCGCCGAGCACCCGTAGGGCCACCACCTCGGCCTGGTCGACGGGCAGCTCGGCCAGCAGGGCAAGCGCCGCACGTGTTGACTGGGCCTCCAGCACCGCGGCCGCCGGATCATCCGGCGCCGGCCGCTCGGCCAGCAGCGCAACCGGGAGGGACGCGGTCGGCCGGCGGGCCGCTTGGCGCTGCCAGTCGATGGCCCGGTGGCGGGCCGCGGTGAACACCCACGCCCGGAAGTGCTGCTCGTCGCCTTGGAAGCGGGCCAGGCCGCGGATCACCGACATCCAGGTCTCGGCGGCGAGATCGTCGGCCGCGGTCGGGCTTGCCACGCGCAGGTAGCGCAGCAGCGCCGGCTGCAGGTCCCGCCACAGCATGGCGAATGCCTGCTCGTCCCCACGCTGGGCGGCCGACAGCAGCGCCGGGAACGACGAGCCGATCATGGCACCTCCGCGTGCCCACCAAAGCCACGATGCGCGGCGGCACGACGGCACGCCTGGGGCCCAGTGCACCGGGCGCCGCGGCCTGTCCGAAGCGTGGGTCCTGGGCCTTGGGGCTGGTCCTGCCCCAAGGCCCAGGGTCGTGCTGCTCCTGGCGGCGAGTTGGCAGCTTGGAGCATCAGCGCTGCTGTTGGGGTTGGTGGGGCAGGGTGGGGCCTCCCTCCCCACAGGGCGCTCGCGCAGCCCTGCCCCACCACGCAGGTGCGCGGGTCGGCGGGCTGGTCGGGGTCGGCGGGCCGCCACCCGTCCCTGCCTCCCGAGCCGGGGTGTCCACAAGCAGCGCCTGGCCACAGGCTGCGCCCTGGTCGGGGCCGCCTCCGGCGGTCAGGGCACAGCACGCGGCCGCGTCGGTGTGGTTGCCTGGGGGGTGGCCGCGGCCGGGGAGCCAGGCGCGGCACAGGCCCTGGTGGGTCGCGGCAACATCGGGTCCCGACCGCGCGGCACGGCGGCGGCCTTGCCGCGCATGGGCGCCGCCAAGGTCGGGTTCGGGCAGGGCCGAACGCGCCGTGCTCGGCATGGTGGGACTCTTTCCATGGCCGGAGGAGCAAGCTTTTGGGTTGGCTGGGGAGCGTGCCGGTCGGGGAGCAACCGGGGGGTCAAGCCGCCTGGTAGGACACCAGGACAGCCTGCAGCCGCCGACACGACTCAGCTCCAAGAAGCGCCGCAGCCCCCCGGCGCGTTACACGCCTGTGCGCAGCGACCGGCGCGGCACGCCGGCATGCTCGACGCGTGGCCGGCGGCAGCGAGGCAGGGCCGCGGCGCACGTCCCAGGGTGTAACACCCTGATCGATGGCGACGCTCTTGCCAGCGTGATGCGACGACTACTGCGAGCCCACCACGACCGGCTGGCCCTGGATCAGGGCACGGCCGAGCGGCTGCTGACCGGACGGCTGGCTGCCGCCGACCTGCCAGCAGCCTATGGGCGGGTGGCCGACCTGCTGGCCGTGGCGGCGGCTCCCCCGGCCGCCGAGGAACTCGCCGGCGAGGCGGCGGTGGTGGCGGCGTTCGTGGCGGCGGCGCGCTCACGTCCTGAGAGTCGACTCCATGGGAGGTCTCGTGTGTTCGCGAAGCTGTTGACGGTCAAGGCGGCTGCGGTCGCGCTTGGCGTGCTGGCCGCCGGCGGGGTCGCCGCCGCGGCCACCGGCACCCTACCCGCGCCTGCCCAGCAGGTCGCCCACGCGGTGTTCGGCGGTGCCGCGTCCACCGGGTCGACCGCGTCCAGCGCCACCACCGTGACGACCACGGCGGCCGGGGCCCATGCGGTGGGCCCGGATGCGGCGGGGCCGGCGGCGCAGGGCCTGTGCCGTGCGTGGGCGGCGGGGCAGGGCGGCCAGCACGGCAAGAAACTGGACGCGGTCGCGTTCGCGGCGCTGGCCAAGGCCGCCGGCGGCGGCGGCAAGGTCGCCGCCTACTGCGCCAAGGTCACCAGCAGCACGGCGCCGTCCAGCACGGGCCCGTCCAGCACGGGCCCGTCCAGCACGGCGGCACCGGGCACGACCAGGGGCTCCGGTCATGGCGGGGCGCCGAGCTCGGTGCCGCCGAGCATGGTGCCGTCCAGCACGGCGCCGTCGACCACGACCCATGGTGGACCGCCGAGCTCGGTGCCGCCCAGCACGGTGCCAGACACCACGAGGGGGCACTGACCAGCCTGCGGGGAGCGCTGCGGTCCTGTCGCCGCTGCCGCTGCGCGATCGTTTGGCATCCGCAGGCCCGACGTGAGGAACCAGGACCGCAGGTGGGCCGTCAGACGCCCGACCAACGGCCACTGATTCGTCGAGGATTGGCCCCAGGCAGCGCGCCACGCGTGGCGGCGCGCTGCCTGGCCTCTGGCCCGTGGCCTCCTTGGTGCGTTCGCCGCGCGGACCGGTTTTGTGCCATCGGTGTGAGGGCCCAACCGGTCCCACTTCCGCCCTGCCCCAGCAGGGTCGTCAGGTGAAGGGTCTGGTCCTCGTCCTGGCGGTTGCCGCGGCCCTCGCCGCGGTCACGTCCCGGCCGGCGCACCGACGACCAGCTCGACCGGGCACTCCGCGCACCACCCGCTGCACGTGCGCCCGAACGCGTCGGCCTCGCCGACCGGCCTGTCCCCGGCGATCATCAAGTCGGTCTACACCCCCCCCACCAGCCTGACCGCCGGCGCCGCCACGACGACCGCGATCGTCGACGCCTGCGACGACCCCACCGCCGAAAGCGACCTCGGCGTGTTCAGCAGCCAGTACGGCCTGCCCGCACGCACCACCGGTACCGGCTGCTTCACCAAGGTCAACCAGACCGGCGGATGGTCTGGGCAGTGGTGGCCGGCTGGCCCAGGGCGAACAGCTCACGCGCGTGGGTACCGAGCAGGTTGAGGTAGGTGACCAGCACCCGCCCAGCGCCAGGTGGCCACCACGGACGCAGCTCCGTTGGGTGTTCGGCGTTGTCAAAGATCAGCAGCCAGCGCTCCCGCTGACGCAGCGCGTCCCACAGGGCGTGGACGGTCTCGGCCTGCTCGGCGGCCTCGGGCAGGCCAAGACGGCGGGCCAGCGCGACCAGCTGGCTAGGGATCGCCGCTGGCGGCTCGGCCGCCACCCACCAGACCAGGTCGTAGTCGCCAGCATGGCGATGGGCGTACTCCAGGGCCAGCTGGGTCTTGCCGACCCCGCCCAGCCCGTGCAGCGTCTGCGCCTGGGTCTGCACAACCGCAGCGGCCTGACCGGGGGAAAAGCGCTGGTGGAGCTGGTCGAGCAGGTCGGCGCAGCCGGTGAAGGTCGGGTTGCGGGCTGGCAGGTTCGACACCAGGGGGCCGCCATGTTTGGTCGGGTGGAGCCGGTCCAGTTGGCCTCCCATCGGGCGTGTGAGCAGCGACGTTCAGACTCCAGGAAGATAAACGCTCTACACGCGAGCGTTCACGAAGCACCCCAGAACCACTCGCATAGCGCATAAACCGTTAAACGGCTACTTCTGATTGTCCATGTCAGCGACCACCGCCGCAAGCGCCTGCCGGCTTGCCACCGCGTGCAGGTGTTCGGGGCGCAAGCGGGCCTCGCGGATCCAGAGGGCCTGCTCATATCAGGGGCGGGCGGCTTCGAGGTCGCCCTGACCGTGCAAGACGATGGCGAGGTCGTTGAGGTGCAGGCGGTGTCGGGGTAGCCGGGGCCGAGGCAGGCCTTGTGGATGGCCAGGGCGCGCTCGCAGGTAGGTGCGGGTGTACTCGCGGTCGTCTTGGTGTGCAGGACGGCGAGGTTGCCGAGAATGGTGGCAGGGCCGCAGCCGTTCGTCTGCGATAACGGCCGACCGCCGCAACGCTCCAACCAAAGCACCATGATGACTTCCCCAGGAGTTTTGTGCTCATGGCCTTCTCGAAGACACCAGGCACCGTCGTTCGCCGTAGTCGAATTGGCACCGATGCGCATGGTTGGCGATCGGGCCCCTGCGCATGCTGGCAATTCGCCGGCGGTTCACGGGGGGGGGCCCATGGAGCTGCGCATATTCACAAGGCCTGGCGCGCCGTCACCCGCCCGCCGTCTGGTCTGGCCCGCCTTCGCCGGTCTGGCCGGGCTTGTTGTGCTCGCTGCCGTGGCGCTGGCGGTGCCGGCCTGGGCCGCGCCGTCGACCCTCTATGTCAACCGGAGCGACCCGGCTTGCACCGACTCCGGCTCGGGGACCGCCTCACAGCCGTTCTGCACGATCAGCAAGGGTACGAGCGTGGCCACCGGCGGCCAGACCGTGCTGGTGTCCTCTGGTACCTACAGCGGCGGCGTCTCGGTGGGGCACTCCGGCAGCTCGAGCGCGCCGGTAGTGGTGCGGTCAGCGAGCGGCGCGAGCGTGACCGTCAACGGCGGCACGCACGGGTTCACCATCTCCTCCAAGAGCTATGTCACCATCCAGGGCTTCACCATCACCGGCACTTCGGGAGCTGGCATCTACGCCATCGGTGCCAGCCACGTCACCATCAGCGGCAACCACGTCACCGGAGCGGGCCACCCGGCGTCGGGCCAGACCGCCCAGGGCATCAAGCTGAACAACACCAGCGACTCGCTCGTCCAGGGCAATACCACCGATCACAACAGCGAGGCCGGGATCTCCCTGACCGACGGCTCGACCCGCAACACGGTCAAGGGCAACGAGAGTTTCGCCAACGCGCGCGGCTATGTGCGTGCCGCCCCCGGGATCGACGTGCGTGCCCCGGGGAACGCGATCATCGGCAATCGGTGTCACGACAACGAAGACACCGGTATCCAGTCCTACACCGGCGGCTCGAACGGGCTGATCGTCAACAACCTCGCCTATGGCAACGGCGACCACGGCATCGACGACCTGAACGTCACCGGTCAGCGGATCATCGGCAACACGGTCTACGGCAACGTCACCGCCGGGATCAACGTCGAGGGCAGCTCCTCCGGCGCGACGGTCGAGAACAACATCTCGGTCGACAACGGTATTGGCAGCCCCCGCACCCACGGTGACATCCGCGTCGACAAGAACTCTGTGTCGGGCTCGAGGGTGGACTACAACGTCACCTGGCTGACCCGTGCCGACACGCTGTATGTGTGGGGCTCGTCGAGCTACACCTCACTGGCGGCGTTCCGCTCGGCGACCGGGCAGGGCACCCACGACCGCCAGGCCGACCCCAGGTTCGTGAGCGCGAGCGGGCACAACTTCCACCTGACCACCGGCTCGCCCGCGATCGACGCGGCCAACTCCGGGGTGAGCGGGCAGCAGTCCAGCGACCTGGAAGGCCACGCCCGGGTCGACATTCCGGGCACGCCCAACACCGGCGCTGGCCCGCGCGCCTTCGACGACCGGGGCGCCTACGAGTTCCACTAGCGAACCGGCTTGGCCCGGCAGGGGTGGATCCTGCCGACTGCCACCGTTCGCGAATCACCCCAGAACCGCTCGTATGACGCATAAACCGTTATACGGCTGCCGCTGATTGTCCAACGCCGCCACGAGCCGCTGCCGGCTCCCTACCGTGCCGGGATGCTCGGTACCCAGGCAGGCTCCTAACGGTGGCTTTGTTGGCTTGGGGTATGGCCTGCTGCTGCCGGCGATCGCAGAAAGACCTGACCGGGCTGGCCGACGCCGTGCCGATCGTTGCTGCTTGGCAGCGCGAAGCCCAGCGGCTGCAGGGTGTCGAGGTTGTGGTGAAGGCCTCCGGATGGCGTGCTCGGCCGTGAACTGGAAGCATTGCCTGTTTCCCGGATTTGTGTCTGGTCGATGCGTCTGTCTAGACTCCGCGCGCCGGAGTCCGAGGCTCCGTGCGGACCGGCGTGCGTTCCGTTCGGTCCGTTCGGGTCCGCATCTGCGGTCGGTGCGGGCAGATCCACCGCGAACGGCGGCCGGCCGCGCCCGACGGCGATCACCAGAATCGGTCAAAGGGGGGGTTGGTGATGCTACGCAGGCTGACGGTGACCATCGTGCTGGTCGCATCCCTTGTCGTTGCGACCATCGGCAGCGCGGCGGCGGACCTCACCGTCCAGGTCACCGTGGACGACGATGATGTCCTTCCCAACCCCGCGTTGCCGATCGGTCCGGGCCCGTTGTACCCCCTGGACGCCTACGGGCCGACACCCAGCGACAACGTCGTGCTCAGGTGGGATGCGCAGACCCTGGCGGCAGTCCGGGCGACGAAGCCGGGCCCCACGATCACCGCGCGGGCGCTCGCCATCGTGCACACCAGCATGTACGACGCCTGGGCGGCCTACGACCCGGTCGCGGTCGGCACCCGCCTGGGCGGCTCGCTGCGGCGGCCGGTCGCCGAACGCACCCTGGCCCGCAAGAGCAAGGCGATCAGCTACGCCGCCTACCGCGCGCTGCTGAAGCTGTTCCCCGCCCGCTCGGCCGACTTCGCCGCGTTCATGAAGGCGCTCGGCTACAACCCCAACATCGCCTCGACCGACCCCAAGACCGCCGCCGGGGTCGGCAACACCGCCGCCACGGCGGTGCTCGACTTCCGCGCAGGCGACGGCTCCAACCAGGCGGGCGGCTACGCCGACACCAGCGGCTATGTGCCGGTCAACACCCCCGACCAGGTCAGCGACCTGTACCGCTGGCAGCCGCTGCGCCTGCCCGACGGCAACGGCGGCTATGTCGTGCAGAAGTTCCTCACCCCGCACTGGCGCAGCGTGGTCGCGTTCGCGTTGAACTCGCCGGACATGTTTCTTCCCCCCGGCCCGGAGAACCTCACCCTGGCCGCGATCGACAAAGAGGTCGACGAGACCCTGCTGCAGAGCGCCAGCCTCACGGACGCCCAGAAGGTCAGGATCGAGTACTGGTCCGACGGCCCGGCGAGCGAGACCCCGCCCGGCCACTGGTGCCTGTTCGCCCAGGCGATCTCGCGCAAGGACGGCCATACCCTGGACCAGGACGCCAAGCTGTTCTTCGCGCTGGCAAACACCATGCTGGACGCCAGCATCGTCGCCTGGAACGCCAAGCGTCGCTGGGACTACGTCCGCCCGATCACGGCCGTGCGCACCCGCCGGGCCGGCCAGTGGGTGCTCGCCTGGGGCGGGCCCTACCAGGGGACCAGGCTCATCAAGGGCGAGAACTACCTGCCCTACCAGCCGATGACCTCCCTGACCCCGCCCTTCCCCGAATACGTGTCCGGCCACAGCACCTTCAGCGCGGCCGGCGCCCGGGTCCTACGGCTGTTCACCGGCAGTGACCTGTTCGGCGCGCGGGTGACGGTCCCGGCCGGCTCGTCGCGCATCGAGCCAGGCGCCACCCCGGCCGTGCCGATGGTGCTCACCTGGCCGACCTTCACCAACGCGCTCGACGAGGCCGGCAACTCCCGCCGCCAGGGCGGCATCCACTTCCTCGACGCCGACCTTGGGGGCCGCGACCTGGGCGACGCGGTCGGGGCCAACGCCTGGGCCAAGGCGCAGAGCTACTTCAACGGCTCGGCCGCGTAGCCCCACCAGGTTCGCGTGCAGTCCCGCGCCGGTGCCCGTCACCGACCCGGCGGCACCAACGCCACGCCGCGCGCCGGCTCGGCGCGTTCAGCCGATGACTCGTCCCCCCTCCCTTTAGCAGCCCAAGCCAACAAACCACCGGTAGTGCTGCATTCCTCAAAAGCGGTGCATGAACGCTCGCAAGCGCCACCGTCGATGACCTGCACGCCGGCGGCCTGCAATAGGAGCCGGTGCATTCAACGCGGCTCGCTGGAGCGTCCCGTCCCAACCCCTACGCCCCCAAGCAGCTGCTGCTGGTAGCCAGCGGCAGTCGTCGCAAAGCAACGGCTGGCCAGCAGCGCGCACCAGACTGAGCATCGCGGCCACGTCCCAGCTGGGAGGCCGGTCCATCAGTCCGGATCGGCAGCGCTCTCCAGGCCGGCGCCGGTGCCATGCGCCCTGCGGGACTGTTAGGCTGCAACTGCTCCGTATGGCCTATGGATAGGCAGACCACTGCTTGCGCTCGCAGTGCGGCTGGGTGGGATCAAGGAATCCTCGACGGCAGCCACGCACGCTGACACCACGGAGGACAGGGTGGCCGACGGCGACTGGACCACCGAGATCAATACGAGCGTGCCGAACCCGGCGCGCATCTACGACTATCTCCTGGGCGGCAAGGACAACTTTCCCGCTGACCGCGAAGTGGCAGAACAGGTCGTTGCCATCGCGCCGGTAACCCGTGACGTGGTCCGGGACAACCGGGCGTTCCTGCGCCGGGCCGTCTGCTTCCTCACCCGCGAGGCCGGGATCCGGCAGTTCATCGACCTCGGCAGCGGCCTGCCTACCCAGGGCAATGTCCACGAGATCGCCCAGGCCATCGCGCCCGACGCGCGCGTGGTCTACGTCGACAACGATGCGATCGTGGTGACGCACAGCAGCGCGCTGCTGGCCGGTGACAACACCGTCGCGATCCAGGCCGACCTGCGGGAGCCCGACGTCATCCTGGGGCACCCGGAGGTTCGGGAGCTCATCGACTTCGATCAGCCGATCGCTCTGCTGCTCGTGGCTGTCCTGCACTTCATCCCCGACGACGAGGACCCGCTGGGGATCGTGGCGCGGTTCAGGGATGCCGTGGCAGGCGGCAGCTACCTGACGATTTCCCACGGCACGAAAGACGTCCCCGCGCGGCCGGACATGTCGGCGGAGGTGATGGCCGAGATGGGGGCGAGGGTCGAACGGCTGTATCAGCAGACCACCGCTTCCATCGTGACCCGCACCCGTGCGCAAGTCGAGCGGTTCTTCGACGGACTCGACCTGCTGGACCCTGGTTTGGTGGAGATCCAGCTGTGGAGGCCGGACGACCCGAACTCGATGTTGCCGGGCGGGCTCTATGGTGGAGTCGGCCGCAAGCGCTGACCCGTTGCCGGGTCTGGAACGGGCTTGCAGCGTCAGGGACGCCTCGGCCGGTATCGCCGACTGCTTCGGCTTCATCGACGCCGGGTGACTGTCACGCTCGTCGAGCGGCGGGTCGCCGACGACCGGGTGCTCGCGCTCATCGGGGCGTAGCTGCGGGCCGGGATCATGGAGCAGGACCGGATGTGGCATGACGACGTCGGGGTGCCATCTGGCAGGCGCCTGGTCGCTACGCCGCTCGCGGCTCTGCTGCATCGGGTCGGGGACGTCTTCCACGCGGTCGGCGCGCCGCAAAGGACCGGGTGCGGCCCTGGCTGGTAGGTCGGGCTTCCAGTCGGTCCAGCGTCTGGGTCACCTCCTGGTCGCCGCGGAACCTGGAGCGGACCGTCTCGGCCAGGCGGGTCAGAGCCCACCCCAGGCGCCCTTGCCGGCCTGGTCGGCGGCCTCAGCGGCCTTGGTGGCCAGCAGCCCCGCCACCGTCAGCACGATCGTCGCCGGGTCCATGTGTCCAGCCCTTCCTTCTGGGCCAGCCTGTCCGGGTTGTCCTACCACGCCGGCACGTCGGATGGCGAGCAGACAGGGCAGGAAGGCGTGTTCCGAGCGGGCGCTTCGAGGGACACAGGAGAGCACCTGGCGCACGCAAGAGTGCGCGAATCACCCCAGAAGGGGGAAAACTAAGCCGTAAACCGTTAAACGGCTACTCCCGATTGTCCAGCTCCGCGACCACCAGCGCAAGACTCCGGCGGCTGGCGGCGGTGTCGGGGTGGTCGGGGCCCAGGCGAGTCTCACGGATGTGTAGGGCGCGCTCGAGCAGGGTGCGGGCGCGGTCCAGGTCACCCTGGTCATGCAGGACGGTGGCAAGCCCTAGAGGGCTTGGGCGACGTAAGTCGCCACGATTGAGTCAAGTCTGTGGTGGTGGGGTCAGGCCGCGAGTTGGGCGCGGGTGTGGAGGTCGTCGACGGCGGCTTGGTAGGCGCGGGTGGCGGCCCGGAGTCGGGTCGTGGCCCGGGGGTCGGTGATTTCGGCGAGGCCGGTGCGTAGGAGCCGGTCGTGGACGCGGGTGAGGAAGAGGGCGTCGGTCAGGCCGGTGTCGGTGACGTGGTAGCGGTGGCTGCCGGGGATGGGTTCGATGAGGCCGTGGTGGCGGAGGCGGCGCAGGTCGTAGCTCATTTGGCCGGGGGTGATCGCGTCGGGTGGTCTGCCCTGGAGTTGCGCGGTGAGGGTGCGGAGGTCGTGGTTGGTGAATCCGCGGGGGTGGAGGCGGTGCACGCACAGCGCGGCGAGCAGTGCGTGGACGCGGGGGTCGGCGAACCGTAGCCCGGGGATGCGTTCCCCGGTGGGAGTTTGCACCGGGTCGGTCAGGGCATGCAGGGCGTCGGCTCCGGTGGTCGGGTCGTGGCTGCGTTGTTGGACGTCCAGGAGACGCCGGTTGGCGTTGAAGCCGATCTCCCGCAGGGCGGGCAGATTGGTCAGCCGTTTGCCGATGCCGAAGTCGCGGGTGTCGTTGCTGGTGGTCTCGGTCCGCAGCGCGACCCCGAGCTTGTGGTACTGCTTGATCTTGGCGTGCTTGTAGTCCACGTGCAGGCAGGGGACCACCCCGTCGGTGATGATTCGGGTGCGGAACCGGCCCGGGGTGGCCCGCGGTCCCTTCCGGATGATCCGCCGGTCGAAGACCAGCCCGATCTGGTCCGGGCGGCCGATGTCGAGGTTGTCCCCGATCACCTGCTCGAAGAAGCTCCGCCCGCTCACCGGCTTGTCCAACACCTGGGTGCGGGAGAACTCCGCCTGCAGGATCGACACCTCGTAGCGGTAGCCCGCGGCCCGGTCCGCTGGGGTGAACGGGTGCGGCAGGCGGGCCAGCCACTTGCGCCGCAGCGCATCGATCGCCTCGGGGTCGAGCCGGTCGCAGATCGCCTGCAGGGCGGCCACGTCGGCGACGGCGGCGAAGCCGTTGTCCAACGGCGTGACGGCGATACCGGCCTTGGCGGCCTGGCGTTGGGCCCAGTGGTTGCCGTTGCTGCACAACTTGGCGGTGTAGGGGAAGTACCCGGAGAACTTCAGGAAGAACGGCCCGAAGTCGCCGTCGACGCAGCAGCAGTACCACTGGTTGACCACCCCGGAGGTCTTCACGATCCACGGGTAGGTCTTCCCGGCGGCATCCCGGCGTTTCTCGGTGCGGAACACCCGGGTCTTCTCCTGCGCCCGCCCGACGAACACCACCCCCTCCGTGTGGCCGGCGGCCTCGAACGCGGCCAGGTGTTCGAGCATCACCTCGTCCTTGCGCTGACCCTTGGTGAAGTGCACCAGCGGCACCCGCTGGCGATCGATGAAACGGTGGACCGCGGCCGCGAACGCGTCACTCACCTTCGCCAACGGCGCCGCCCGTGGGCCGAAACCTTCCCGGCCCTGGCCGGCCCAAGGGTCGCCGCAGCGGTCCAGCTAGACGCTACCCAGTCGCCAAGCAGACCGACAAAGCAGACAACCCAATGAAGTCTAAAGATCCCAGATAGGTTAAAACCCAAGCTAAGCTTGCGTTTTAACCCTGTGGGCGTGCTGAGTGAGCCGCTGGTCTGGTCGGCGGTTGCGTTGATGCTGGTGATGGCTGGTCAGGCGGCCTTCTTGATGGCTGGGTAGCGGGTGGCCGGCCTGGACCGGTGGCCTTTGGGCCGGCCGGGGGAGCGCCCGCAGGGTTGTGGCGCGCTGGCTGGCGGGCGTGCCCAGCGCGCACAGCAGGCGCGAAAACCCCCTGCGGACCCGGTAGGGGGACAGCTGGCCGGGCGGTCGGGGCCGCTCCCACGCCAGCCGCTGGTCGGCGGCGAGCTCGCGGGCCAGGCGCAGCTGGGTGTAGCCGGCCAGCACCAGCCAGGTCCAGCGGTCGGCCTGGGTGGGCGTGCGCACCCTGGGGGTGGTCCAGCCGAGGGTCTGTTTGGCGAAGCGGACGGTGTGCTCGATGGTTTGATCGCAAGTGACAAGTTCTGCTGGACCCGTCATGGCCAGCTTCGTCTGGACTGGTGGCGGCGGCCGCTGCGGCGGCGGCCTGGCGGGTGTAGCCCTTCCGAGTAGGACAGCAGCGGGAGGGTGGCGATGCGGCGCACCTTCGAGGTCCGGCGGGAGACCAGCGAGCAACCAGACGGGCAGGAACGGTGGGATCGGGCGTACCAGCTGGTGTTGCGCTGGGCGGCGGCGGGAGCAGAGCAGCAAGGGGTGAGCGATGCGAGTGGCGTTGTACGTGCGCGTGTCCACCGACCGGCAGCAGCAGGCCCAGACCATCGAGCAGCAGGTCACCCAGCTCCACAGCTACGTCGCGGCGCACGAGGGGTGGACCGTTGCCGCCGAGCACGTCTTCCGCGATGACGGCGCCAGCGGCGCCAGGCTGGGCCGTCCCGGCCTGGATGCGCTCCGCGACCATGCGGCGCGGGCGGCCTTCGACATGGTGCTGGTGACTGCGCCGGACCGGCTGGCCCGCAACTTCGTGCACCAGATGGTGGTCTTGGAGGAGTTGGAGCGACGTGGCGTCCGGGTGGTGTTTTGTGATCGGCCGCCAAGCGACGACCCGCACGAGCAGTTGGTGACCCAGATCCGCGGGGCGGTGGCCGAGTACGAGCGGACCCTGATCGCCGACCGGATGCGGCGCGGGCGGCAGGCCAGGTTGCGCAGTGGGCAGCTGCTGCCGTGGACGCGGGCGCCCTACGGCTACCGGCTGCATCCCGA
>DASYUT010000005.1 GCA_036000965.1 Actinomycetes bacterium | reverse complement strand
CTCGCCACCACCCACCGGGTCCTGGCCGAGGTCACCGAACGCGCCAACCGCCTCCGCGACGAACCCTGAAGTTCCCCGCCCGGCTGCCGCCACACTGCGGCAGCCGCGGCCACGCGCTGACCGGCAGACCGTGAGTGAGCGGACACGGCCGCGTCGAGCTGCGCACGCGCAAGGCCGGCACGGTCGGCGGGTTGGGGTTCCCGCATGCCGCGCAGGTCATCCAGGTCACCCGCAAGACCCGCGACCTTGGCGCCCGGCGCTGGCGGACCATGACCGTGTACGCCGTCACCAGCCGCACCCACCACCAGGCCAGCCCTGCCCGGCTCGCTGACCTCATCCGCGGGCACTGGGCGATCGAGAACGGCCTGCACTGGGTCCGCGACGTCACCTTCGACGAGGACGCCTCCCAGGGTCCGCACCGGCACCGGCCCGCACATCATGGCCGGCCTGCGCAAGCTGGTCATCGGCGTGCGCAGCCGGGCTGGCAGCCAACGGGCACACCCCGATCGAGGTCTACCCGCATGCCGGTTTCAGGATCCTCGCCGGCCGGGTCCTACCTAAGAAGAGCACCTTCGCGGGTGTCCGAGAACGGATTGCACTCCTGCGTGCGCAGGTGGTTGTGGCCGAGTGGATGCAGTTGTGGTCACACGACGCACTCGACGCGGCGCTGGCCGCCCTCCTTGCCCTCCGGGCGCACGACGGCACAGCCACCCCAGTTGGCTGCAGCCACGACGGCTCGGCCATCTGGGTCGCTCGGCCCCTGGCGAAATCAACCGCCCTCGCCCTGGAGATGGCCGGCGCGGTGGGCCGGCCGGCGCCGCAGCGCCGTGACGGCCGTCCCGAGGACGACCGCGGCCAGCGACACGGTCGCGGCGGCGTGGAAACCGTCCAGCAGCGCCTGCGGCGATCCGTCGGGTCCGGTGGCGGCGTTGTTGACGGCGGTCACGACGGCGAGCACGAGCGCGCCGCCGAATTGGAACGAGGTGGTCACCAGCCCACCGGCGAGCCCCTGCTCCTGGGGCGAGACGCCGTTGGTTCCGGCGATGTTGAGCGGTCCGTAGGCCAGGCCGAACCCGAGGCCCACCAGCAGGAAGGTCGCGAGCATGGCAGGCGCGTAGCTGGAGTTGAGGCCGATGGGCAGGAAGAGGGCATAGGCGACGACGTGCGAGCTGAGCCCGGCGAGGATCACCCGCTTGACGCCGAAGCGCGCCACCAGCGGTGCGACCCATGGTGTGATCGCGACGACCACGACGCCGGCGGGGAAGCCACCGACCCGTGACCGCCTTGTGCAAGCTGCCCTCGAGCTGTTCTACGCGGAGGGCTACGGCGTCTCTATCGATGCCATCACCGACTCGCGGAAGCCGTCAACGCGCTGTACAAGGCCGAACTGATCGGTCGCCGGAGCGGCACGCCCACATCCTGCTCGTGTCCTCCACCCTGCCTGCGCGCTGATCTGCTCCAAATCGCTGAACCCGTCGAAGGGATGAAGCACCTCCTATCCGGTCCGTCGGTGGACCAGCCAGACCGCGACGGCAAGCAGGACCGCCGCGAGGGCGACCAGCAGCCCGGCCTCGATCAGCTGGAAGCTCCAGAACCGGTCCCCGGGCTGGTACACCTCGAGGCTGCGGATGCCGTTCTGTTGGAGATAGGCGAGCTGGCTGATGTCGGCATCGCGGGCCGCCCGCAGCACCGCGCTTTCCTGCGCCAGGGTGAGCCGGTGACCCGCGCCGTCGATCAAGCCGCTGTCGAGGATCCAGTCCCGGCCCGCGCCCAGCGCGCCCCGCCCAGCGGTCGTCTTCGCCGGGGCTGCGCCCGGGTCGAAGGTGCGGGCCAGCGGGGCGAGGAATCGGGGGCGCCCCACCACCTCCAGCGGGAGCCGCACGATCCAGTAGCCGAAGAACGTCAGTGCCATAGCGGGGATCGTTCGGCGCGCGAGGGTGCCGGCGAGGGTTCCCAGCGCGAAGGCGAACACCGCCGAGGCGGTAGGTACCACGCCTTCGAAGTTGTAGGCGGCGCCGTCGAACCGCCCCTGGATGCCGTCAAGGGGCCCGCGCCACCAGGTGAGCAAGGCGGTGAACCCGACCGTGAGGACGGTGACCGCGGCGGTCAGCAGGGCGAGCTTGACGGCAAGCCACCGCCCGCGGGTGACGCCTTGCGCCCACGCCAGCCGCCAGGTGCCGTGCTCCAGCTCCCGGCCGAGCAGCGGGGCGCCGATGAACACCCCTGCCAGGGCGGGCAGCACAGTGAGCAAGGTGAGCAGATCACCCAGGCCGACATAGCGCCCGGTGAACTGCTCCAGGAGCAGATCGCAGTCCGCTGCTGCGTCGCCGGCCACGCAGGCTGCCACGCCCTGGCCGGTGTAGGCGGCGTGCATCGGCAGCCCGGTGACCACCAGCACGGCGCCGAGCGCCGCAAGCAGCACCAGCCCGCCGAGGACCTCCGCCCGGTGCTGCCGCCAGGTCAGCCACAGCATCTAGCTGTCGGCCTCCCTCGCGGCGGCGGGTTCTGGCTGTTCGAGATAGGCCAGGACGAGCTCTTCCAGGGACACGTCATGGGCCTGCCAGCGCGGGTGGAGCTCTGTCCCGCCATTGGTCCTGACCAGCAGGTTGGTATGCCGCCTCCCGCTGGTCGCGCGCAGCAGCCCCGGGATGGCGGCAAGCTCGTCATCGGTGCAGCGCGGGCCGACCAGCAGCCGATGGCCGGCGAGCAGGTCGTCGATGTCGGCCGCCAGCCGGATGCGGCCGCTGCGCAGCAGGATCAGGTGGTCGCACACGCGCTCCAGCTCGGCGATGACATTCGATGACAGCAGCACGGTCAGGCCGTCGGCGGCGACCGCGTCCATGAGCGCGCGCAGAAAGTCGCGGCGGGCCAGCGGATCCAGGTTCGCGACGGGCTCGTCCAACACCAGCAGCCTGGGCCGCTTGGCCAGCGCCAGCGTCAGCGCGACCTGGACCTGCTGGCCCCCCGACAGCCTGCCGGCGCGGCGGGCCAGCGGAATGCCCAGCGCATCCAGGCGCCGTTCGGCCAACCCCTGATCCCAGCCGGCGTTGAGGTTGCGTCCCAGGTGGAGCAGGTCGGCGACGGTGAAGCTGCGGTAGAGCGGATGCTCCTGGGCGACGAAGCCCACCTGGGCCCGCAGGGTGGCTCCCGCCCGGTCGACCGGCTCACCGAACACCTCCACGGTCCCCTCCGTCGGCTTGCTCAGGCCCACGGCCAGGTGCAACAGCGTGGTCTTGCCGGCGCCGTTGGGGCCGACCAGCGCGACGACGCGGCCCTGGGGAAGCGTCAGCGTGCAGTCCCGCAACGCCCACGTCTTGGCGTAGCGCTTGGCCAGCCGCTCGGTGCGCAGCGCCACCGTCACGCGACACCCTCCGCGCCTGCGGCCTCGTCCAGCACGCTCGCCATCACCGCGGCCACCCGCTGCTGGTCGAGCCCTGCGGCGTGGGCCTCGCGGACCCAGCGGCGCAGTGCGTGGCGCAGCCGGGCGTAGGTCGCGGGATCGACCCCGGCGATCGTGGTCTGGACGAAGGTGCCCTGTCCTGAGCGGGCGGCCACCAGGCCCTCCCGCTCCAGCTCCCGGTACGCCTTGGCGACGGTGTTGGGGTTGATCGCCAGATCGGCTGCGACCTCCCTCACGGTCGGCAGCTGGTCGCCCGGCTGCAGATAGCCCAACAGGACGGCCTGCTTGACCTGACCGACGAGCTGCAGGTAGGTCGGAACCCCCGAGCGCGCATCCAGCCGAAACGCGAACACGGCGCCTCCTCACGTCCGCTTGTACTAGTATCCTAGTACACTGGCATGGGCTGAGCCAAGAGGAAACGCGTCAGGACGTCGAGTCGAGCCACTCCTCGAACGTGGGGCCGGCGAGGATGGCGCCCGGGCCGGGAAGCAGGGCACCGCTCTCGTAGAGCTCGCGGTCCGGGTCGGCCGGGTCGCTCACGCCCTCGATCTTCAACGGGTGACCGCGCCGGGAGGCGAGCAGCATCGCCATCTCGACGAGGCTCTCCTCCCGCGGGCCGGCGACCTCCGAGAACGGTGCCCCGGCCGATCCCGGTTCGGTGGCCAGGTCGGCGAGTGCCTCGGCGACGGCCCTGGCCGCGACGAGCTGTGTGCACATCCTCGGCACGTAGCTCACCTCGCCCTGCGTGCCCCACTCCACGAGCTGCGCGACGAACTCGTGGAACTGCGCCGCGCGCAGCACACGCACCGGGATCGGGCCCGACAGCATGACCCGCTCGTGTGCGGTCTTCGCGGCGTTGTAGCCCGCGGTGAACCGGTCGCACCCGATGATGGACACCACGACCATCCGCCGCACGCCGGCGCGCTCGCCGGCCTCCTGCAGGTTCCGGGCCGCGGCGGTGAAGAACGCCGTGGCCGCCTCCTCTTCGGGCGAGGGCCCAGTGGCCGCGTCAATGACGCACTCAACGTCTGCCAATGCCGCGGTGAGGCCGTTCCCGGTGATTACGTCCACCCCCCGTGAACGCGAGGCCGACGACGCCGTGCAGGAGGCCTGGCTCCGATTCAGCCGCGCCGAGCCGAGCGGCGTCGCCAACCTCGGCGGCTGGCTGACCACGGGGGTCGCGCGGGTGTGCCTGAACATGCTGCGCGCGCGCACCTCGCGGCGCGAGGAGCCCCTGGGCGTGCACCTGCCCACCCGGTCGTGCGTCGCCAGGACGGGACCGACCCCGAGCAGCAGGCGCTGCTGGCCGAGGGGGTCGGGCTGGCGCTGCTGGTGGTCCTGGACACGCTGGCGCCCGCCGATCGGAGGGTGTGGTATTCCGGCTCGACCGGCTGAGTGACCAGCCAGGAGGCGGGCCGGATGTTCGACCAGCGTTTCTGTCGTTAGCCTGAACGACGCGTGTGACTCTGTGGCCAGGCCCGTGGCGAGCTCGCCGACCGCCTCGTTCACTACGGGAGGATCGCTAACTATGAACACATATGTGTTGGTCCACGGCGCCGCAGACAGCGCGTGGTATTGGCACCTGCTGGAGGCGGAGCTGCGCAACCGGGGCCACGACGTGGTGGCCCCGGACCTGCCGTGCGACGACGACTCGGCCGGGCTGTTGGAGTACGCCGACACGGTGGTCGACGCCATCGGCGGTCGCACCGATCTGGTCGTGGTGGCCCAGTCGTTCGGCGGGTTCACCGCACCGCTGGTGTGCGAGCGGGTGCCGGTGGACCTGCTGGTGCTGCTGGCGGGGATGATCCCACTGCCAGGTGAGCCGCCGGGCGACTGGTGGGCCAACACCGGTTACGAACAGGCGAGGCGCGAGCAGGACGAGCGCGACGCCCGAGCACCAGACGACATGATCGCCTTGTTTCTTCACGATGTCCCACTGGACCTGGCGGCCGAGGCGCTGAAGCGGGGGCGGGATCAGTCCGCCACCCCGTTTGAGCAGCCGTGGCCGCTCCGGGCGTGGCCAGAGGTACCGACGAGGTTCCTGCTGTGTCGCGACGACCGCTTCTTTCCGGCTCAGTTCATGCGCCGGGTGGTGCGGGAACGTCTGGGCATCATCCCTGATGAGATGGACGGCAGCCACTGCGTTGCCCTCAGCCGTCCCAAGGAGCTGGCAGACCGTCTGGAGGCGTACTGGGCCGAACGGTAGGAACGGAGCGGGGTGCCGACACTTCTTCGGCACCCCGCTGGCTGGACCGCACCGGCGTGCCCTGGCGCGACGGTACTGTTGCATCTGGTGATCAGCTTCCTCGATGTCCTCCCCTAGAGAGTTCCTGAACGCCACGGATGATATTCGGGATCGGCAGTCTTGAGTGATTCTCACGGCCCTCTCGCGGGGCACAGGCTCCACTCAGCGACTCGTCGGTGACCCCCTTCGCTCAGATGCAACAGTGCCCCCTGGGGCGACGCGGTCGGCACCATGCCCGTCAGCGCAGACGCGTCAGTGGGCTCCCGTCGCTGCGGGTTTGTCGCGCCAGGAGCGCCACAGCGCGGCGTAGGCGCCGTCCGCGGCCACCAGCTCTTCGTGGGTGCCCAGTTCGGTGATGCGCCCGTCCTCGACGACGGCGACCCGGTCGGCGTCGTGCGCGGTCTGCAGGCGGTGCGCGATCGCCACGACCGTCCGGTCGGCCAGCACGGCCGAGAGCGACCGCTCCAGGTGCCGTGCCGCGCGCGGGTCGAGCAGCGAGGTGGCCTCGTCGAGCACCAGGGTGTGGGGGTCGGCGACACGAGGCGCGCGAGCGCGACCTGCTGCGCCCGTGCCGGCCCGCTCGACCGTGCCGAGCGGCAGCGCGAGCACGCGGTCGAGGAACTCCTCACGCAGCTCGGCCAGGACCCGCTCGCCCAGGACGTACGACGCCATCTGTGCGGCGCGCACCAGCACGACCTGGGCGACGAGCGCCGCCAGTACCGCGAGCGCGACCCGGTCGACATGCCCGATGGTGGTGCCACGGCCGACCGCGTCGACGATCGCGCCGAGCTGGCCAGCCCGGCGAGCGTGGCGGCGGCGTGCAGGCCGATCACGCCGGCCAGCGCGCCCCGGTGACGGCGTGCGAGCCCCACGGCGTGAGCGCGCACCTGCGCCGTCGTCGCGACGGGCAGCGTGCTCATGCCTCCTCCCCTCGGGTCACGACCGCGCGGTAGCGCGGTTCGGTGTGCATCAGGTCATCGTGGGTCCCCTCGGCGACGACGCGGCCGTCGACCACGAGGGCGACCCGGTCGGCGCGGTCGAGCAGCAGCGGGCTGGTGGTGCACACGACGGTGGTACGGCCGCTGCGCAGCACGCCGAGCCGGTCGGCGATGCGTGCCTCGGTGTGGGCGTCGACCGCGCTGGTCGGCTCGTCGAGCACGAGGATCTCCGGGTCGGCGACGAGCGCGCGGGCCAGCACGAGCCGCTGACGCTGCCCACCCGAGAACGACCGGCCGCGCTCCTCGACCTCGGTTGCCAGTCCGTCGGGCAGCGCTTCGAGGACGTCCTCGGCCGCTGCCGCGTGCACCGCCGCCAGCACCTGCCGGGCAGACGCCGTACCGGTCGGATCGAGCTCGTCGGCGAGCCGTCCGGTGAACAGCCGCGGCTCGCGCTCGCTGACCAGCACCCGGCGGCGTACGGTCTCGAGCGGCAGGTCGGGCAGGGCGACGCCGCCGAGCGTGACGCCGTCACCGTCGGCGAACCTGCCGAGGCGGTCGGTGATCGCCGTGGCCTCCTCAGGGACGGCAGTGACGATCGCGAAGAGCTCGCCAGCGTAGACGGTGAGCCCGCTCGTGCCGTCCACCAGGGCGGCCGCGCTCGGCGGCTCGGCGGCCGACGACCCGGATACCAGCTCGGGTTGCAGCGACAGCACGCGGACGGCCCGCCCAGCCGCGACGAGCACGCGCGTGATCTTGTCGGCGGCCTCAGTGGCGGTACGGACGGGTACCACCAGGAACGCCGCGTAGCCGTAGAAGGCGACCAGCTCGCCCACGCTGATCCGTCCGGAGACCGCGAGGCGTGCGCCGAGCCAGGTGACCACGACGACGAACAGGCCCGGCAATGCGACCTGGGCGGCGTCCAGCAGCGACTGCACCCTGCTGGCCGCCACGCCTGCTGCACGCACCTCCTGGGACGCGACGGCGTAGCGCCGGGGAGAACTCCGCCTCGCCGCCGATGCCACGCAGTACCCGTAGGCCGCTCACCGTGTCGGCGCCGACGGTCGTCAGCGCTCCGACCAGCTCACGACAGCGTGCCTGCCGGTCATGCAGGGGCCGCAGCAGCGGGCTGATCGCGGCCGACACCAGCGGCACCCCGACCAGGACCACGAGCCCCAGCGTCATGGACGTGCGAAGCATGAGCACCGCAACCAGACCGAACGAGACGACGGCGCCAGACAGGCGCGCGGTGATGTCCATGAGGCCGCGATGCGCTCGACATCGTGCGAGCCGACGCTGACGACCTCGCCGGTGGAGATGCGGCGGGGCAGCGAGCCACCCAGGCGGACGGCGTGTCGCACCAGCAGCTGCTGCACGCGATAGGCCGCTGTCAGCCAGTTCGTCACCGCAACCCGATGCCGCAGGATGCCGGCGACCGCGCCGACCACCCCGACGGCGAGGACAAGGCCGGACCAGCGCAGCAACGCCCCGATGTCGTGTTCGGCGACGCCGAGGTCGATCGCTCGTCCGACGAGAGTCGGCGTCACCGCCTGCGCCCCCATCCACAGCACGCCGAACGCCGTGCCGGCCGCGAGCGTGCCAACCTGCCCACGAGCGACCCACAGCAGGAGGCGGGTCGGCGACCGCAGGTCGGGCGTGCCGGGATCGGCCAGAGGTAATTCGCGCATAACCGTCCGAACGTACGGGGTGGGACGACGCGAGGAAAGCGAGTTTCGCCCGCTCGAGCAGGGGATGCGTCGGTCAGCTGCGATTGAAATCGAGGGTTCGAGCACAAGATCTGCAATCTGGTGCACCCGAGCTCAACTGGTTCTCGCTGTCCAGGGTCCGCGATTGAATCCCGAGGCTCGAGTGCCAGAGCCTCCAGACCTTGGCTAGCTCGGGTCGAGACGCAGCGTCGCGCCGGCGGCTGGCTCCTCGAGAAGCGGCTGCACGTACGGGCTGCCCGAGTACTTGGTCGCGTAGGCGCGGGTGACCTCGGCGAGCGTGCGGGCGTCGGCAACCGGCTCGGCGTGCACCGGATGCAGGTGCCCGGCATCCCGCACCTCACCGTCGGGATTGGCGCGCAGCCGTCGATACCAGCCGCCCTTGGGGCCGCGCACCGAACGCACGAACAGGTTGTCGCCGACCTGCACGACCCACACCGGGGTGGACCCGGTGGAGCCGTCCGGGCGTCGGAAGCCGATGCTGATCTCCTCCACGTCCGCGAGATGCTGCAACGGGTTCCCTGTCATCGTGCCACCTCCCGCGACCGGGGCGTCCCGGTCGGCCCACCTGGCTAACCGGTGCCTCGACGAGGCAACCACGGCGCGGACTGTACTCCGCCCTCCGGCGCTGAGGTCGACGACCAGACCAAGCGCTGCACCGCCTCAGCGGCTGGGGGCAAGCAGGGGAGGTCGCGTCGGAGGGGCGCCTGGGAAGGGTCGGGCAGGTCATTCCGTTGGTCATTCCACCTGGTGTTACTCGACCCGACAGGAGCGCACCGACTGGACGACCCACCTGACCTGAGCTGCAGGGACGACACGCGGCAGCACGCGGTGGACGGTCGCCCGCTGGCTGTAACCAGCAGGTTGGGGGTTCGAGTCCCCCCGCCAGCTCCAAAAACCGCAAGTTAAAGGCCTCAGCACTTGCCTTGCTTGTTCCGCTGTCATTCCCACGCATACTGCTGTTGCACCGGTAGGGCGTGGTCGGGGAGGATGAGGCTGGTGCGTTGGCGGGGATGGGGGCTGGTACTGGCGGTCCTGGCCGCGCTCGCCGGGCTGGCGGCAGCCGGGCGGCTGCTGGACGTTCCCGAGGATCGGCGGTCGGTCGCGCGGCCCGCGCCGTCGACGGCACCCATCCAGCTGGTCACCGTCGTGACGTTGCCGCCGCCGGCGATCCCCGAGGCGCTGCGGCGGCCGCTGCGGCTGCCCAGCCTCCGGCGGGACGGCTCCTGCCCGGCCACACCCGCGGCCGGCCCGCCGATGACTCGGGCCAACCCCGTGGCGGCCGTCGCCCTGGGCGACGGGCCGGTGTACCCGGTGCTGTTCAGGGCCGCCGTTGACGGTCGGCTGGACCGGACCTCGGTGGTGTACTGGGACGCCCCCAAGCCACTCGGCGGCGTGGTCATCGTCCGTGGCCACCGGCTGGGTGCACCCAGGGACCCGATCCGCTTCCAGGACGACAAGCAGGAGCTGGGCCTGATCCACGTGCTCGACCCGGCAACGGCCCATCCGGCCGGCAGCGAGGGCCTCTGGTGGCGAACGACCCTGCTCCGCGCCGGCGCCGGCTGCTACGGACTCCAGATCGACGGCCCCGGGTTCAGCCAGGTGCTGGTGGTCGAGTTCCGCTAGCTAGGAGGACGATCCGACGGGACCGTTCTGGATCCGTCTGCACCGACGGCGCACCCAACCTGAGCAGGGCAGATCCGTCTGGACCCGACCAGTCGGACGACAACCACCAGTCCACGGATCCGGCGGTTGGGGTTCGGCGACGAAAGAGCCACGCGCTGCTCGCCCCAGCCGAACGAGAAGTAGGGGACGACGTTGGCGACCAGGGGGCTGCGACCGCGAGGTGCCTCCACGCAGCCATGCCGCAGCCTGGTCGCCCATACCCACCAACATCGGCTTACGGTCGCGCTGCCTCCACCGAACCCGGTTCGGCATGCCTCGCTCTTGCCCGTATTGGCTTCCCCAGGGTCTACGTCGTACTTGACCCGAGATCGGAGGCGACATAGCCTCCGTCGGCCAAGTCCACCTTGAGCCCGGATTGGCTGCCCCCAGGCAATCTCTCACTTGAGGCGATCTCGAATGTCGAACACTCGTCGGCGCCTGGCCTGGATCGGGTCCGCGGTCGCGCTCACCATCGCTGTCCAGCTCCTCCACGGCGCACCGCCCGCCAAGGCGGCCCCACCGAGCACCACGGCCACGACCGCTGGTCCCACCTCGACCTCCAACGGCCGCACGGCACCCTCCCCCGCCGCGCCGGACTGCAACGACGTGCTGGCCGGGGGCGAGAAGGGCTCGCTCAGCAAGACCCTCGTCGGGGGGGACGAGCAGGCAGCCTTCGAGGTGTTCAGGATGCAGACGGATCGGCCCGCCGGGGTCTACCACGTGGTGGACTGCATCAGAGCCGACCAGGTCTTCCCCAACCCAGCCGTCATCACCACGGTGGACCTCGGCGACGTCCGGGTCTCCGGCACGGCGACCTTCCGCGTGAACATCCCCGGAAGCGCTGTGCCAGGCTCCGATGTCTGTGACCGCTTCGTGGTGTCCGGTCGCGCAGGGGACGCGCCGTTCACCGACATCAGCAACCAGGTGTGCTCGATCCACTCGTCATGCCTGGGCTTTGGTCCAGGGACCTGCCCGCCGAGCCCACCCACGACCGGGGGCGTGGCGTCCACCACACCGCGTCGCGGCACCCTGCCGTTCACCGGCAGCGCCACATGGCCGCTGCTGCTCACGGCTGCCGCCCTGCTCGGCCTGGGCTTTGCGAGCCTCGTGGTCGCCCGCTGGCGTCACGACAA
>DASYUT010000004.1 GCA_036000965.1 Actinomycetes bacterium | reverse complement strand
GTGTTCCTCGCTCAGGCCGACGGCATCGGGTTGGGGGATGCGCGAGACGGGCTGCTGGAGGAGTCCAAGGCCGGGTTCCGGCTGACCCTGGAGCCCCCGGCGCACGTCGACTCCACCTCGAAGGTGTTCGACGTGGTGCGGGCGATGGTGGCCGCCTGGCGTGCGAGCGGTGGGGAGGGAGTTGCTGAGGTGCTTGCGGCCGCCGAGCGGTCGCCGGGGGACGAGCAGGTCTGGGCGGTCGTGCACGAGCTGTCCCACCAACTGCCACCCAGCGACCGCGACGCGGTGGCGTTGACGGGCATCCAGCGCATGGCCGCGTCGATCCAGCGGCAGGTCCGAGGCATGCGGGCAGCCGAGGGCGAGGTGCTGCAGTTGCCGTTCGACGAGTCGTAGGGAAGTGGTGACAGCAGATGGGACAGCCGCCGCACTGGGCCGACGTGCTCACCCTTCGCCAGGAGGTGACCGACGCCAGCGGGCAGGTCGCCAACCTGCAAATGTCGCTGTACAGCGTGGTGTCGCAGACCGCCGACGTCCCCTACCGCGACGTGGGCTACTACGGCGACATCACCATGCCGACCAGCGGGCTGGTCAACTTCATGGCGCAGGTGGCGCAGCGGCTGGGGTCGGCAGGCTCGACGCGGGCACTGTTCCATCTCGACCAGGGCATGGGCGGCGGCAAGTCCCACGCGCTCGTCGGGCTGTACCACCTCGCCAACGAGCCGGCGGTGTTCCTGGCGTGTGAGCTTGGCCGGCTGGTGCTGGCCGAGGCGGAGCAGCGCGCCAACGGCCCGGTCGATCTCACTGAGACCCGGGTGGTAGTGCTGCCCGCTGATCACATGACCCCTGGGGTGGCGAGCGCGGAGTTCGGGCCGGCGAGGACGCTGCACGAGCGCTTCATCTGGTCGCTGTTCCCGGGCGACTTCGACCGCTACCGGCGGCTGGTGGCACAGGGGCCGGACAAGGCTGCGCTGCGCGCGGCGCTCGAAGAGGCGGGTGGGCCGGTCCTGATCCTGCTGGACGAGCTGATGGACTACGCCCAGCTCCTGTCGGACAGGGCGCACCGGGAGTCCATGCCGGGCGAGCAGGCATTCCTCAACAGCCTCATGGACGCGGTCGACGACGTCCCACAGGTGGCGTTCGTGGTGGTCATGATCAAGTCCGAGCTCGACGACCGCGGCTATCGCCCCGAGGCGAACGAGTTCCGCGACTACGTCGCGCGACGCCTGGAGCGCAACGGCGTGACCGCGTCGGTGACCGGCGCCGAGGACTTCGCCGCGATCATCCGCCGGCGCATCTTCGAGCAGCCCACCCGCCCGCTGCCGGTCGCCGAGGTGGCGGCCGCCTGGGCCGCTGCGGCCGATCCGGCGTGGACGGCCAACGTGTTCGAGCGGTTGCCCTCGACCAGGGGCCTGCTGGGGCTTGAGCAGCGGCTGGACGCGACCTATCCGTTTCACCCGGACCTGATGGCGCTGGTCCGCGATGACTGGTCCCGGCACGCCGGCTTCCAGCGGGTCCGCTCGACTGTCGACATCTTCGCCGCGACCGCCTTCCACTCAGTGGGCGAGCACCAGGCCGGGCGCTACGCGCCGGCGCTGATCGGCGTGGGCGACCTGCCGCTGCACCGGGTCATCGAGTCGGTACTGTCGTCTGGGCTGCTGCACGGCAATGACAAGGCCGTCCAGGGCTTCCGGGCTGTGGCCGGTGGGGACGTCATCGCCAAGGACGGTGCCAAGGGCCGCGCGGTCGAGCTGGACGCCCAGTTCGCCGACCACCACCCCAACGTGGAGCCGGGGAGCCGGCCCTTGGTGGTACTGGCCACGGCGCTGCTGCTGTACTCGCTGGTGCCCCGCGCCCAGGCCCGCAAGGGCGCCACCAAGCCCGAGCTCCTAGCGGCGCTGTTCCACCCCGGCGGTCTGGACTTTGCCGGTGCCGACGAGGCCTTCAGCATGCTCGTGGACGTGGAGGAGGGGCTTGGTTCCCTTCAGGTCATCCCGGGCGCGGGTGGCAACACGCCCCCGCGCTACCAGCTCACGATCAGCCAGACCCTGCAGATGTACTACCGGCAAGCCCGCAGCATGGTCGCCGGCGCCACCGGGGAGCGGGACGCCTACGTGTGGGAACGGGTCCAGGCGATCGCCGCCAAGGGCAGGTTCGAGGAGGCCGTGTTCGTCGAGGCCAGGCCGCCCGACACGCCGCTGGAGGAGGTGTTCCGCGAGGTCGACCAAGCCAAGACCAACCGGCTGGTCGTCCTCGACCCGTCCCGCTGGAGCCTGGGCAACGGCAGGGAAACCCGCACCCGCGACGACATCACGGCGATGCTGGGCCTCGGCAGTGGTGCGCTGCGGGTCGACAACGCCGCCTCGGCGGTGGTCGCCTGCATCGACGCTCAGCGCCGGGAGCTGGTCCGCCGCCGTGCGCTGGAGGCGTTGGCCTATCAGCGAGTGACCAAGATTCTGGATCCCGACGACGAGCTGCAACAGGAGGCTCGGGACCGGCTGCGTGCTGCGCAGGGCCAGGTCGACGACGATCTGAAGCGTGCCTTCCAGCACTTGGCCTACCTCACCCGGGCAAGCACCGGGATCGTGGTGGAGTGGCGCCGCTTCGACTCCGAGACGAAGACCGCCCTGTCCGGCAACGTCGTCTGGGACACGCTGGTCAATGCCGGTCGGGCTGCGGAGCCCGGTACGCTCAATGGCGCCTATCTGACCGCCCTGCTCGACGTCAGCGAGCGCCGCTTCACGCTGCGGGAGGTCGTGCGCAGGTTCTGGCAGGATCCGGCCTTCCCGCTGGTGTCAAGCGAGGCCGACATCCGCGGGGCGATCTTCGACGCCGTGACCCTGCGGAACGTGTGGCAGATCCTCGGCAGCACCGGCCAGGCCCTCACGATCCCCTCACCCGATGCGCTCGCCATCAACTCCTCCGAGCAGATCATCACCAAGGCCGAGGCGCCCACCTCGACCGACACGTCGGCGGATGGCACGACCTCGGCGGGTGACCATGAAGACGCGGATCAGCGGCGCCCCGACGAGGGCACCACGACCGGTGGGACCGGCGCCGGCCGAGCTGGGGACGGCCCAGGCGGCTCGGCGGCGACCTCGTACACCCGCTACACCGTCAGGCTCCCAAGCCGGAGCCTGACCCAGCCCGAAAGCCGCAAGAAGGTCTTCAACCTCCTCGCGCAGGCCACCGATGACCTGGACCCCACCTCGGGTATCGACGTGCAGCTCGCCGAGTTGACCCTCAATCTGACCGCCGCCGACGGCAGCCTGGGCTCCCTCCACGAGAAGGCAGCAGCCGCCGAGGCCCAATGGCTCGAGGAGCCCGACGAGTTCTGACCGGATCGACCTGATACCGCGCGAGGGTCGCCGGGCCCGCTACACCTACGACTTCGGTGACGACTGAGAGCATGACGTCGTGGCGGAGAAGGTGCTCGCCGAGCCGAGGGAGACGCGCTCCAGCCAGAAGTCAAGCAGCGCGGCCTCGCCAAGGACCTCCACCCGCTCGCTGTCCGCGGGCAGCCGCCGGTAGAAGACCCGCAGCACGTCGGCGAGCGGGCCGCGCAGCGCGACGGTGGCCTTTTCGTGGCCGTGGCGCCATGTGAAGCCGTCCGTCCTGAACTCGATGAGCCACTCGGCCGTCAACTCGGCGTCGGTGTCGGTCGCGTGGAGGTGGATGCTCTTGCCGGGGCCGCGCAGCTCCGCGAGGCGCGGCGAGGAGTCGGCGACCTGCTGGTCCCTGATCAGCTCCAACAGCTCGTCGATGGCGTCGGCGGCCACCTCCGGAGCGACGGTGTAGTCGGCGCTCACCGTGACGGCTGCGTCGGCCCGGTGGATCACCAGGTCATGGGCCGCACGGCGGGCCCAGAAGGCCGTGCTCTGCTGGAACGCCCAGACCCGCGCCTCGGCAGCAGGGCCTGCCTCGCGCAGCGTGCCGGCGAACCTCGCGGCCCCCTCGGCCAGCCAGGCGTCCAGCGCCGCCGGGTCGTCACCGGCCGGCCCCGCCACGTCGGGGACCTGCTTGTCCGGTTCGTGTACAGCCGTCCCGGTCCGTACGGCCGTCTCGACCGAGCGGAGGTTTCCGCCGATGTGCCGGACGAGCTCGGCGAGCGTCCAGTCGGGGCAGGTCGGCACGGTCACCGACAGGTCGGAGCCCTTCAGGAGGTCCCTGAGCAGGTCGGTCTGCGT
>DASYUT010000003.1 GCA_036000965.1 Actinomycetes bacterium | reverse complement strand
AGGACCTGATGACGACGCCCGTGGTCACCTTGAAGCCGGACGCCCACCTCAAGGACGTCGCCGGGATCTTGGTGCGGCGGGGGACCAACGCCGCCCCCGTGGTGGAGAACGGCCGCCTGGTCGGCATTGTGTCCGAGGCCGATCTCATCGCCCTGGAGGCCGGCTCCGACCAGCGGTTCGCCGGCCGGCAGGCGGAGCAGCGCCCGCTGCCGCGGACGGTCCGCGAGGTGATGACGCGCAGCGTGTTCACGGTGTCGCGGGACGCCGACGCGTCGCAGGCGGCCCGGCTGCTGCTGCGGCACAACCTCAAGTCGGTCCCGGTGGTCGTCGGCGACCGGGTGGTCGGCATGATCAGCCGGCGGGACCTGCTGCGGGTGATCGCGCGAAGCGACGACGGGATCCATGCCGAGATCACCCACCGGCTGGAGGAAGAGGCCGAGGTCCTGCGGCGCCTCGGCGTCGAGGTGCGCGACGGGTGGTGACCTTCACCGGCGTGCCCGACGGACCGGCCCGTGGCTTCCTGGGAGCCCTGGCCCGCGCGGTTCCCGGCGTGGTCGAGGTGCGCTGGGCCGATCCCGGCGGGACGACCTGACCGGTCGCACGGTGGGGGGTGTGGCCGGCGAGGAGGTGGGCACGTGCGGGTCGTGGTGGCCTTTGGGCGGCAACGCGCTGCTGCGGCGGGGGAGCCGGCCAGGCGAAGGCGCAGCAGCGAACACCCTGCCCGCCGTCCGGGCGGTCGTCCAACCTGCCGGTAAGCCCCAGCTCGTGCTTAGGGTCCCCACATGCAAGACCTGCGGCCGACCCGCCAGGTCACCGCACAGGCTGGCCAGAGTGGGGATCGCCTGGGCAATGGTGGGCACATGCCTGCATTGGTACTACCCTCCCGTTCAAGTACATACTCGGATACTCGCGACAGGGACGCAGCAAGGGAGGAAGCCATGTTTGGAACGATCCTCCTCGCCGTGGACGACTCAGCCCACGCCGACAAGGCCGCCGACCTGGCCCGCAAGTTGCCACCGCCGGCGGTGACGAGGTCGTGGTCGTCCATGTCACCGAGGTCATCGTGGGCCGCGCCGCCGGGCAGCGGAACTGGACGAGGACCAGGAGGCGATCACCCACACCAAGCAGCACGCGCAGGAACTGGAGGCGGCAGGGGTGAAGACCCGGGTCGAGCTGTACCGCGCCCCCTCCGGGCACGTCGCGAAGGTCGTGGCAGTGGCCGGCGGTGTCGTGCGCCTGGACGGCAGCGTCGAGCGGCGCAGCGACCTCATGCAGGCTGTCGGCCTCGTGCGAGCGGTGGGAGCGCCAGCTCACGAAGTAACGGATGAACATGAGGCCAGGGTGCACCCGGCCGCGGTGACGCCGTAGGGCCGAAGGTCCTGGATGGGGAGGGCCGCTCGTCCGCAGGTCAGCGCGGCACCACGACACGGATGAGGGTGCCCTCGGAGATGACGCTCGAGATCTCGGCGTGGCCGCCGAGGGCCCCCCGCCCGGTCGCGGAGGTTCCGCATGCCGTGGCCGACGTGCGCGGGGTGGTCGGGATCGGATCGAACCCGTGGCCGTCGTCCTCGATCTCCAGCACGCGGTCGCCGCCACCGTCGGCGTACAGCGACACCCGGCAGGTCGGCGCGTCCGCGTGGCTGCTGACGTAGACAACGCCTCCCGGGTGAGCTGCACCAGGTCGGCGGCCCGGTGGGCCAACCGCACCGCGGCCGCCCGGGCCGGCGAGGAGGGCCGGCTGGTGCGGTCGCGGCTGGGCCGGACCTGCCCGCCGGCGACGGCCGGCTGGCTGCGCGCGACCGTCGGGACCGGCGGGCCTGAGCCGGACGCCGAGGCGGGCGCGCGCGCCCGCCGGGCCGCCCGGGACCGAGGGCGGTTGGGTGCAGCTCTGTCTCAGGGACCTGCTGATCAGGCTGCAAGGGCGGGTGGGGCCTTGTAGCGGGCCTGGTGGACGCGCCGGTGTTCCTGGGCGAGGTGGAAGCGCCAGTAGGTGTCGAAGTCGCCGTTGGTGTG
>DASYUT010000002.1 GCA_036000965.1 Actinomycetes bacterium | reverse complement strand
CCAGCGTCCCTGCGGGTCACCGCGGGGGTCGACACCCACCTCGACGTCCACGTCGCCCACGTCAAAGATGAGCTCGGCCGCCGGCTGGCGACCACCAGCATCCCGACGACCCCGGCCGGCTACCGGCAGCTGCTGGACTGGGCACGCACCTTCGGCCAGGTCGAAGCGTGGGGTGTGGAAGGCACCGGCTGCTATGGCGCCGCCCTGGCCCGGTGCTTGCACGCCCACGAGCAGGTCGTGGTCGAGGTCAACCGGCCCGACCGGACCGCGCGGCGCCACCGCGGCAAATCCGACTCGGTCGACGCCGAAGCCGCCGCCCGGGCGGTCCAGGCCGGTGACGCCACGACCACGCCCAAGGCCGGCACCGGCTCTGTGGAGATGATCCGCGCGCTGCGCGTGGCCCGATCGACCGCGATGAAGGCCCGCACGCAGGCGGTCAACGCGCTCAAAGCGCTGTTGGTGACCGCCCCGGCCGACCTGCGCGAGCAGCTGCGCGGCCTGCCGACTGCGGCGCTGGTGCGCGCCGCGGCCGCGCTGGAACCCGGCGAGCTGACCAACCCGGCCGCCGCCGCCAAGCTGGCCGCGTGCATCCTCGCCCAGCGTTACCAGGCGCTCAGCGCGGAGATCAGCACCCTCAGCCGCGAGCTGGACCGGCTGACCACCAAGGTGGCCGGCCCGCTGGTCGCCCGGTTTGGCGTCGGTCCCGACAGCGCTGGTGCGTTGCTGGTCGCCGCCGGCGACAACCCTGACCGGACTGCGCAGCGAGGCGGCGTTCTCAATTGACATCGTCCACGACCGCGGGCCGTTCGTTCTGTATGCGCTGAGGCGCTCGGACGCCTTGGACGCCGGCCTGCTGCCCGTCCCGCAGCTTCCGCCAGCAGGTACACCGAGCTTTGGCAGCCCAGCAGCCAGCCCCAGCGCGGGTTCTCCCTGGCCAGGCGGATGATCAGCTGCTGGACGTCGTGGTCGAGCGGTGGTCGGCCGGTGTGGCGGTGCGGGGAGGTCCACGCGCCGGCGACCAGCCGGCGGTGCCAGCGCAGCAACGTCTCGGGCTTCACGAGGAAGCAGGACCAGCGGGCTCGGGGGAGCGCGCGGCTGACGGCGGCGAGCAGGGCGCGGTCGGCGGGCTCGAGCCTCGGCCGTGGAACCTGGCGGCGGAGCACGGTGCGCTGGTGGCGGAGGACGAGGAGTTCGAGGTCCTTGGCCGCATCGCCGCGGGCGGGCAGGACGAGCAGCTGGGTGGAGCGGCAGAGCGTCAGGGAGGCGAGCTTCGACAGCACCCAAGTGGCCTCCGAGATCTCAGCGGAGGTGTCACATTACCGCGTCACGGTGAGCGAACCGGCAGCTCAGAGGCCATGTCGGAGTTTCCGCACCCTACGGGGTTTGCTGCCATTGCCAAATCTGTGCTTCACTCTGCGCCGACTTCGAGTCGGTTCAGCACTTCACGGTTCATGAGCCTTTAGGGCATTTCCCTGAGCTTGCCGTTTAAGCTGCCTGCCCGAATCGGGCGGCGAGTGTGGTCTCGCGTTTGATCGTTTTCCCGACGTGGTGACGGGGTGCGGGACGGCGGTTGGTGGAACCGGGGTGGCCGTCCAGGGCCGGGCTTGCCGGGTTTTGGTGCACCGGCTGGGCACGTGGTCTTCGCGCGGATGTTCCGGAACCCTCGCCGGACGCGGGCCGGGGTGAGCCGACCGGGCGGGGCGGGTCGCTGCCATGGCCGGCGCAGATCGTTGGCGAGCGGCCGGGCGAGGCGGAGCTGGGGATGCGCGGCGGTGAGCAGCCAGGTCCACCGGTCGGCGGCCTGGGCATCGCGGAGCTTCGGTGCGGTCCAGCCCAGCGTCTGCTTGAGCATCCGGAAGGTGTGCTCAGGACCGAAGCGGCGCAGGAACACCTGCC
>DASYUT010000001.1 GCA_036000965.1 Actinomycetes bacterium | reverse complement strand
GACCCCGTGGGTCGTGCTCGGGCGCTGGTGGCGGGCGTGGTCGGGTACGCTCCCGCCGGCCCAGCTCGGGATGCTGCTTGACGCGGTTGGTGCCGGACAGCCGCTGCACCTCTACCTGTGCCCGTAGTCAACAAACTACCGCTAAGCGGGACAGGACAGGCTAGACATGCAGCCCGCAGGTGGCGGCGGCCGCCGCCACCTCGGTGAGCCTCCTAGGCTCGGACGGCATGCCCCGACCTACGAACGATAGGCAGGGGTTGTCTAGGACCGTTGTTGAAGCAGCTCGCCGACTGCGGTGACCAGCGCCACGTCGTCAGCGTGTTGGGTGGGATTGTGCGTACTGGCGCGTTCCGCGTAGCTGGGAGCTGTTGCGACCAGTCCGAGCGAGCGGCGCAGCGCCTGGACTGCGCGCTCGCGATCGATGGCAAGTCGGGTCACCCAGCTGGCGATCTGTGAGGCGTTCAAGGTCCGCACGTCGCGCTCGCCGGATTCGATGGTGAGCAAATCGGCTTCCTCCAAGTGAAGTTCCCGCGCCAGCACCGCCGCCGGTAGGCCCTCCTCGTCGCGACGGACCGCGAGCAGCGACGCCAGGGTGCCGTGCGTGAGCCGCTGTCGTCGCAGTCCTCGTTCGACAGCGGTGATCATCCGCTGCCGCGCCGCGGGGGTGAGGCCTTCTCCGGAGGCCAGCAGCCGCTCAACCGCTGCCTGGGCCTCGGCCGAGAGCGCGTCGGCGGAGAGGACGGCGAGGGCGCGATCCAACTCCTCGATCGGGACCGGCTCGACCACGCCGGTGTCGGCTTCCGGGGTGTCCCGCAGCTCAGCCAGGATGCGGTCGGCCGCGTCGTCGCCCTGAGGATCATGGCCAGTCGTTGGGGTCGGCGTCATGGGCTTGCCTCCCTCGCATACGCGCCCAACCGCGGGTCCCTGGCGGCGACCGCAGCCAGGCGTCGGCGCGCCCGCACGTACCGTTGGCGGCAGGCGTCGTCGGTGATGCCCAGCCGGGCCGCCGCTTGTTTCGACGGCAGCTGCTCGATGTCGTGCAGTGCGATGATCACCTGGTCGGCGGGGCTGAGCGTGCGGAGCGCGTCGGTGACTGCGGCCAGCACAGCGCCGGGCAGGTCGGTGTGGGCGGGCGGGTTCGGGGTCGGCACGTCGACCCCGGCCAGGCTGTGCAGCCTGGCCGTGGCCCGCCGCCAGTTGAGCACCTCGAAGCGGACAAAGCCGCGCAGCCAGGCGGTAAAGGGCCCATGGGCCGCATCGAACCGGTCGATCTTGCGGACGGCGCCCTCGACGGCGCGCTCGGCGATCAGCTCGCGGTCGGTGTCGGACAGGTCCGACGCGATATCCCGCAGGTAGCCAGCCAGGGCCGGGCCGTGCAAGCTGGTCAGGAACGGGGCCGCGTGGGGCTTGCCGGCCCGGGCATCAGCGATGAGTTCGTCGGTCACGCAGCACCTCCTCCCTTCATACGTCGGCGTGTGACAGGGTCCCGGCGGCAACCGGGCCCCCGGCGACCGACCCGAGCGGTGGCACGGCGGTCAGGTCTCGGCGGCTGAGGCGATCCTCATCGGGGTCCCACTGGACCAGCTCGCCGGGGATGCGCCAGGCGAGCACGTGCAGGTCGCGCAGGTGGTCGGTGGCGTCGATGATCGCCTCTGCGAGCACGCAGGGATCGCCGCGGTCGCGGGCGGCCCGGTCGGTGGCCTCGACGACCCAGATCCAGTGCGACATCGGCATCCGCCGGTAGATGGAGGCGACCGGGTCGGGGACACCGCGGCGCTCGAGGCCGGTCTTGAAGTCGTTGGACTTGAGCACGGTGGAGCGGAAGCTCACCTTGTGGGTCGTGATCGCGGCGTACAGCTGGTGGGCGGCGAGGCTGCCTCTGTCGGCCGACGAGGTAGTCAGCCGGGCCGCGCCGAGCACCTCGGCCTTCTCCCCCGACAGGTAGACCTTGGCGGGCAGCGGGACGATCAGGTACTGCCAGGGCGCGTAGTCGTCGAGCAGGAAGTTCTCGACCACCTGGTAGGGGCCGACCTCGTCGTCGTGGCGGATGAAGTGGATGCGCTCCTGGGCGGTGCCGGGGTGCACGCGGCGGTAGCCGACGAGCACGAACGCGTGCCCGCCCCCGGCGGCGATGACCGGCAGGCCGGAGTTGAGATAGCGGCAGGCGATGCGGGGCAGCGACTCGCCGCCAGGCAGGTCGTCGAGCTTGTAGACCAGCGCCGGCAGCCCGATGCGGGTGGCCGCCGCTGACAGCTGGAACACGCTGAGGCCCTCGGCAGGGACCGGGCGGCCCAGCGCTAGGTCGGTCGGCACGGCGGCCGCGATGTCGCCGGGCAGCAAGCGCGGCGTGCCGTGGGCGAGATGATGATAGTAGGCAGTGACCCACAGGGCGGCCTGCGCGCACCGAGACACCTGGGCGTCCTGGGCGATGAACGGCGTCGCCGTCAACTCGAGCGGCTCGCCGAGCAGGTTCACCCGGTCGGGGGCGCGGCAGGTGATGTGGTCGGCGAGGTCGGGGGGCGGGGCCAGCATGGTCCGTCCGACCGGCGCGGCGGGCACGGGTCGTAGCACCGTGTAGCCGAGGTAGCCGAGCTGGTGGAAGCGAGCCGGGCGGTCAGGGCGGAACAGCTCGGGGGGGATCGGCGCGGTGAAGAAGTGAAGCCGGTCGGCGGCCGACGGGTAGCGCCGGAAGGTGGTCGAGTAGAAGCGGCTGTGCTCGTTGCGGTAGTCGGCGTCCAGGTAGCGGTACTCGACGACGGCGGTCTGGGCGCCGAGGGAGAACGCCTGGCCGAGCACCGTCTGCAGCACCTGGGGGTTGGCCCCGCCGTAGGTGTGCAGCAGGCTGGACAGCGCTCCCGCCCGAGAAAGGTCGAATGCGTTAGCTGGCTGACGCACGCGCGATCACTCTAAATAGATTCACCAGGGTCGGCTACCAGGTGAGGTAGACGTCGCGACTGGTCGCCGTCGCCCGCTGCTGAGCGGCGTCGATCTCCCGCATCCGGGAGGTGATCTGCGCCGCGGTCGCCGCATCGAACGGGGGCGCGCCGACCGTCTCGGCGTCCTCCTCGAGGCCGCTGACCACCGGGGTGGCGAACTCGTTGAGCGGAAGGCGGCCGGGCTTGGTGTCCGACATGGCGGCATCGTAGCGTGAACCGCTAGCCGACGGAACGATCCTGGAAGCGGGTCGGCAGCCGGCGCGTGTCGCCTAGCCCGAGCAGGCCACCCTCGCCGCAGACGTAGCAGGCCGGGTGGCGCGTGACCGAGGCGGTGGTCAGTGCCCGCGCTTCCGCCCGGTACAACAGCCGGCCACCGCCGCCGCCGAGGAAGCCGACCAGCAGCTGGCAGACCTCCAGCGCGGCCAGCGAAGCGACCACGCCGTTGAGGGAGATCACGGCGGGAGCGGAGGCGTTGGCGCCCCGCAGATAGCCGCGTTCGGCCTCGCGGGCTCGCCCCTGCTCGTCGAGATACTCCTCGCGGACCAGGCCTGCATTCAGCGTCCCGGCGCAGTGCAGGCACCAGCCGTCCGGCCGCAGGACCCGTACGCCGCCGCCGGCGCGCAGACCTCGCGGGTCGGGCACCACCTCGACCCCGAGGTCGACGACCGGGACTAGGTACTGCTGGGCGAGCTCGTTGAGCAGCGCCCGCGAGCCGTGCCCGTCGGTCGCGCAGACGATGATGTCGGCGGTCGCCAGTAGCCGTGGGTCGATGTCGAGCACCGACGCCGGCACGGCCCGGACGGTCACGGTCGGGTTGATGGCCCGGGCGGCGGCGGCGAGCACCTCCACCTTGAGCCGGCCGACGTCGGCCCTTTTCGCCCCGACCAGCCGGGATAGGTTAGTCGCCTCGACTCGGTCGGGGTCAACCAGGACCAGCCCACCGACGCCCAGATGGGCCAGCTGGACGGTGACCTGGGATCCAGTGCCGCCCACTCCGACGACCGCGACGCGGGCGGCCGCCAGCCGGCGCTGGCCGCCTTCGCCCCAGGCCAGCACCTGCCGGGCGACCTCCTCGCCGACCTCCCTCCCCGGCGGTGGTGGCAGCAGCCGGATCTGGTCGCCGACGACCCGGATCCGGTCGAGCGGCATGCCGCGCCCGTCCCGCCACAGCCGCCCGTCCAGGCCGTCCGGGCCGAGGACCAGGGCGGCGACCGGCTGGGGGGCCAGCCGCCCCCCCAGGGCCCGACCGCACAGCTCCGCCTCGGTGTCCAGGTCGAGGGGGGAGGCGTGCACCGGCCCGGGAAACGGATGGGAGTGGCAGACGACCACGGTTCCCTGCTCGGCTCGGGCGGTCTTGGCCGCCCGAGCCAGGGTCGTCGGCGCGATGGCCAGATGCCGCGGGCCCGCGTCGAGGAGGTCAGCGGGGTCGAGGTGCTGCACTCGGCGGCAGAGCAGCACCTGGTCGTCACCGGCGGCCAGGTGGCCGCAGACCAGCAGCGCCGCGTGCTCGTCGTCGTCGGCCAGCAGCCCAGCGCGCAGCTGCGCCCACTGCGCGTCGGTCATCCGCAGCTCAGCGGGCATCGTGCAGCCTCCGTTCGATGAAGTGCAGGTAGGACACCAGGTTGTTGCGGTGCGGATGCCAGCTGGCCAGGTGCCAGGAGAACCACAGCAGCTGGCGGCCGTCGAGGTCGTTCGGGGTGGAGTTGCTCGGCAGCTGCCCGCCGGCAAGGCGCAGCTGCGGGCCGGTGTAGAAGCAGTCCGGCTGCGCGGCCGGGTAGGCGGTCGGGACCAGGAACAAGACCTCGGTGGACGGCTGGTTCCAGCCGGGCCGGAGCGGCAGGGCGGGCACGGCGACGACCGCGGTGTGGTCGGCGCGGTCGGCAACGACCGCGGTCGGGTAGCAGGCCACCAGGGTGGCCAGGTCGTGGGTGGGGATCACGCGGCTCAGCCGAGGTTGCCGACCGGCACGTCGTAGAAGCGCATCCCGGAGCGGAGCTCGACCGGCTCGTCGGGGCCGATCGGGCGGTCATCGTCTGGTCCAGGGACCTCCAAGAACAGCTGGTTGCCGGCTGGCACGCCGGCCAGCGCAGCCAGCTCGGCGCCGGTCATGACCGGCCGCGGCGCCCGGTAGTGGACCCTGTTGATAACGATGTTGATCTGCGGTCCGGTAGCGGTGTCAATCGGCTCGGTTTCAGGCTTGGCCTGCACAGCTGCTCCCTTCGGGCTCGGCATGGTCTCGGTGGGGTACGCGTTCGTGTGACACCGATGCCGTCGCCGGGCGCATGCCGTCTGGCGAGAACCCTTTCCGTTGGGGTCCGGCCCGCCGCCGTGGCGCAGGATCTCGAGAGCGGCTGTCGGGGTGACCGAGGAGGATTTCGTAGGCCACTCCCCAGGAACAGGCCGTGCTCGACCACGCCGGGGTGACCCCGATGGCCGTGGCCAAGACGGCGAGGTCGTCGAGGGGGCGGCAGCTGAGCGGTCAGGATCACAGCCACCGCATTGTTGGGCCAACTATCCCTGTCAGTGCGGGCCACCTTGGGCTGGCACGTCGCTCGAAAGCCCTGGATTATGGCAGTCTTCAGGGCCAGCTATCGGCGTCAGTCACACACCGGCGGGAGGTCAGGCGAGCCGGCGGGGAGGTCAGGCGAGCCGGCGGGGAGGTCAGGGGAGCCGGCGGGGAGGTCAGGGGAGCCGGCGGGGGTCCCGGCGCGGGTCCGCCTCGTGGGCGGCCAGGGCGCCGATGGGCTCGTAGGGGCCGAGCACGTCCTGGTCGAAGGCGCCGTCCGGGTCGAGGACCCCGTCGGGCTCGTAGGAGTCCGGGTCGTCGGGGAACGGGTTGGTCCTGGCCCGCTCGACCATCCGCTCGAGCCGCCGGATGGCCTGCAGCAGCACGGCGTTGGGGACCTTCACCCGGTTGGGCACGCAGCCCGTGTGCAGCACCCGGGCGTCGTTGGTCAGGAAGACCACCCGGTTGTCGACCGACCGCTTGCAGACCATGCACCTGACGCGGTGGTGCACCATCGTGGACGAGGCGATGATGGTGATGCGGCCTGCGTAGTCATCCATGCCAGCGCCTCCCCAGAAGCCCACCCGGGCGATCCTTACTGCGAAGTTTGCCATGGTTCTTCGTGTATGTGGATGTCCGGATTAGCAATATCCGAGATATTCGGACGCGCGAGGGCTGCGGCGGGCCGGGCGGACCGCCCGGTCAGAGAGCCTGGCGTGGGAGGCTGCCGGTGCCCGGGGTCATGGCCCGGATGTGCGCGGCGGCCGCGACCCGCTCCTCGGCGATGGTGTCGGCCACCTCGGCGGTCGGGCGTCTCTCGGCCCGGGACCGCCTGAAGATCAGCTGCAGCGCGCTGGCCACGCCCTGCACCGACACCGCCAGCCGGGCGTCGGAGTACCCGAGCTCACCCGACCCGATCACCGCGTACGGGGCGGCCGAGTTGATCACGTAGTCGGGCGCGTAGAGGATGCCCCGCTCCATGAGGCGGACGCCGTCCTGCCGCGTGGCGAGCTGGTTGTTCGCGCCGCCGGCCACGATCCGGCAGGCCAAGCGTGGGATCGTCTGCTCGTTGAGCACCCCCCCGACCGCGTTGGGGGAGAACACGTCGCAGGGGACCTCGTAGATCTGCTCCGGGTCCACCAGCTCGATGCCGGTCCGGTCGGCCAGCTCCTTGCCCCGTGCCGGGTCGATGTCGGCGCCGATGACGCTGGCGCCCGCAGCGACCAGCAGCCCGGCGAGGTGGCCGCCGACCCCGCCCAGCCCCTGCACCGCGATCCGGCGGTCCTTCAGGTCGGGGGTTCCGAAGACCTCGTCGAGGGCGGCGCCGATCCCGGCCAGCACCCCTTGCGCGGTCAGCGGAGTGGAGTCTCCGGTGCCCCCGAACCGTTCGTCCACCGCCCACACGTAGTCGGTCTCCCTGGCTACGTCGACCATGTCCTGGGCGCTGGTGCCGAGGTCGGGGCCGGTCCCGAAGCGGCCAGCGAGCAGCTGGACGAACCGCCCGTACACCCGCAGCAGCACCCGCTTGTCGGTGCCGCCGTCCTCCTTGAACAGCACCGCCTTGCCGCCGCCGCGGGGTATGTCGGTGAAGGCGAACTTGTACGTCATGCCCTGGGACAGGCGCAGCGCGTCGTCGAGGGCCTCGTCCTCGGAGTCGTAGGCCTTGTAGCGGGTGCCGCCGCGGGCCGGGCCGAGCGCAGTGTCGTGGATGGCGATGATCGCCTTCATCCCGGTCTGGCGGTCGTAGCAGAACACGACCTGCTCGTGGCCGGACTCGGCCATCCTCTCGAAGACGCTCATCCTTGCCTCCTGCGACAGTTCAGGCCCATTCCGGCCGAGGCGTCCAGGAAGCCCCCAGCGCCGTTGCCGGGTGAGTCCGGCGGCGTGCCCGCCGTGCCGACAAGCGTACCCCGGAAGCCGTCCGGCAGTCGGCCCGCCGGTTGAACGTCGTCCACGGCCGCGGATGGGAGCAGCGATGACGCCCGGCCCGACGCGGTGGCCAGTTCAGGGTATGTGTCGAACTCGATAGGCTGGCGTCCTTGGCGAATGTCATTCTTCTCGACCAGATCTTACCGAGCACGTCCTTGCCGCCAAGAAGCCGAATTGCAGTTGAATAAAGCTGTGAATGTGGTGTCACGGCCTGGCGACCGGGCGCCGCCCCGCTCCACGAGCGCTCCATGATTTTGCGCTCCGACTCCGATGTCACATCATATTGCGAGGTTCTGGCTGGCGACGCATTTTCGAGGCGCCCGGCTTGCCGCGCATCGGTCGCTTCACCGGTCGCCGGTCGCCGGTCGCCGCGCTGCTGAGACTGCACCCCACCCCGTCGGGGCGCCGGCCAGTCCGTTCCTCGAGCGTCGACGAGCTGGATGTGCCGGTGGTGGATGCGCAACGCCTGAAGGACAGCTTCGCCCGGGTTGCCGGCTACGGTGACGAGCTGCCGCTGTTCTTCTACTCCTACTTGTTCCTGACCTATCCCGACACCCGCGAGATGTTCCCGGTGTCGATGGCGAGCCAACGCGGCAAGCTGGCCCATGCGCTGGGGCAGATCGTCGCCGACGTGGACAACCTGGACGACCTGCTGCCGTTCCTGCATCAGCTCGCCAGCGACCACCGCAAGTTCGGCGTGGTCGCCAAACACCACCCGGCGGTGCGGGAGAGCCTGCTGGCCACGCTGGAGCACTTCCTGGGCGCGGACTGGACGCCACAGCTCGCCCGCGACTGGGAGGTCGCCTACGACACGGTCGCAGCGGCCATGGTGGAGGCCGCGGAGCGGGCGGAGCGCACCAGCCCGCCGTGGTGGGACGCCACGGTCGTCTCGCACGAGCGGCGCAGCCTGGACGTGGCCGTCCTGCGACTGCAGCCGGACAGCCGCCTGCACTACCTCCCCGGCCAGTCGGTCGCCGTGGAGACACCGCTGCGTCCCCGGCTGTGGCGCTACTACTCCCCGGCCAACGCGCCCGCTCCCGACGGCACCATCGAGCTGCACGTCCGCCTGGTCGACGGCGGCCAGGTCAGCGCCGTGCTGGTGCAGTCCGTCACGCCGGGCGACGTGCTGCGCCTCGGCGCGCCGGTCGGGCACCGGCTCACCCTCGACCCTGCCGCCCGGCGGGACCTGCTGCTCATCGCCGGGGGCACCGGGCTGGCGCCGCTGCGGGCGCTGGTCGAGCAGGTCGGCAGCGGGCCGTCGCCGCGGCGGACCCATCTGTTCGTCGGCGCCCGGACCGAGGCCGAGCTCTACGACCAGCCCGCGCTGACCCGCATGGCCCGGGCCTGGCCCTGGCTGACGGTGTACCCGGTGGTCTCTGAGGACGGCCGCTACCTCGGCGAACGCGGTCTGGTCGTCGACGCGGCCCTGCGTCACGGCCCCTGGGACGGGCAGGACGTGTACGTGTGCGGCTCGCCGGCCATGGTCGCGGCCACCGTCGACCGCCTGACCGGGGCCGGAGCTATGGTCGAAACCTGTGGATGAGCCCTCGCATGAGAACGCGGCGTACCTTCCACCGTGACCTGTAGGAAGGACGCCTAGGAAGGACGCCGGCGCGGTGAACGCCGGCGAGGAAGGAACGCCGCAATGCTGAGTGTAG